>SVNI01000086.1 GCA_015066975.1 Ruminococcus sp.
TTCCTTGCCATTCTCATATTTGACCGGATATCCGCCGCTTGCGAGTACGACACATGCCGCAGACTCCTGTTTCCACTGCACAGGAAGTTCTGACAGCGTGCCGTCCCAGACAGCCTGCATGATATCAATCAAATCCGTATCCAGCAACGGCAGAACAACCTGTGTTTCCGGGTCGCCGAAACGGCAGTTATATTCGATAACCTTTGCGCCGTCCGGAGTCAGCATCAGGCCGAAATACAGACAACCTGTGAAGGGTCTTCCCTCTTTCTGCATGGCTTCGATAGTCGGCTTGAAAATTTTTTCCATGCATTCTTCTGCAATTTCATCTGTATAATACGGATTTGGGGCGACTGTGCCCATACCTCCGGTATTCAGGCCTTCATCATTATCCAGAGCACGTTTATGATCCATAGAAGAAATCATTGGAACAACTGTTTTTCCGTCCGTAAAAGATAATACAGAAACTTCAGGCCCTGTCAGAAATTCTTCAATCACAATATGAGAACTGCTTTCGCCGAATTTCTTGTCATCAATCATAGATTTGACAGCTTCAACAGCTTCTTCTTCATTTTGTGCCAGAATGACCCCTTTTCCGAGTGCCAGACCGTCAGCCTTAATTACAGTCGGATAAGTATTCTGTTTCTTGATATAAGCAATTGCCTCTGCACTGTTGTCGAATACTTCATACGCACCTGTAGGAATCTGATATTTCTTCATCAGATTTTTGGAGAAAATCTTGCTTCCCTCGATAATTGCTGCATTTGCCCGAGGGCCAAATGTTTTGAATCCGGCTTTCTGCATTTCGTCGGCCATGCCCATGACAAGCGGGTCATCGGGGGCGACGAAAACCCAGTCTGGCTGGATTTCCTGTGCCAGTTTCAGCATACCGGGAATATCGGTTGCCTTGATATCGAAGCACTTGGCATATCTGGAAATACCGCCGTTTCCGGGAGCACAGAACAGCTCCGGCTTTTTATCGCTTTCAGCGAGTTTCATAATAATGGCATGTTCACGGCCGCCGCCGCCGACAACTAAAATTTTCATGTTCATGACTCCTTATGTTTCAAAATATATAATTCAATCGCTGATGCACAGCAAATCAGTACCAGCGAAGCCGTATGCAGGGGAATTATATTCACATACCCTTTGAACGCATTCAGAATGCTGACACTTCCAGCGACTGATTGACTATACATAATACCAGTTAATATCCGGCTGATGACTGGTTTTACAAGCCCGGCACAGAACCACAGAACCGAAGGCAGTACCAGACCGCTGACGGTGTTATTTTCGGTTATCTCATTCTGTAAGGCACTTCGCAAACAACTCCATGCAAACGGGATTGCAAGGCATTCTGAAATGACCTGCCAGATTAATATTTGAAACGGCAGTTCTGCTTCCCAGCCAAACAGCTTTTCTGTCGGCAGAACCGGGAACAGAAAAATCAGCAGAATATTCAGCAGGATATATCCTGCTTCCAGATAAAAAGCAGTCCATGCCAGTTTTATGGTAATTTCAGGTTTCTGTATCATGTATTTTTCTCCCCTCATGCTACTTGTTCTTCACGCTTGAATGACTTGTGCAGAGAAAACGCTCCTGAAACCATACATGCCTGCGCCAGCAAGTTAACAAATTCTGCCATCCAGTTCATCACCGAAGAATTATCAAACTTCACTGCCAGAAATATCTGCATCACACTGAATATATATGCACCGATGAAAAACACTGCCGTCAGTTTTGCTTTTCTCCTGAAACTGAGAATCATCAGCGTTCCGTAAAATACCGTTGTTCCCATAAACGTCAGAATGATAAACGGCAGTTTGGTTTCCACCAGCGGAACAGCCAGAAGTGCAGAAAAACTTTTTTCTTCGGATGTTTTTTTCTTCTTTCCGGTGATGCCAGCCATGCTGACCGCTGTCAGTACAAATCCTGTTGACTGTACCGGAAAAAAAGCATCTGAAAGCATGGAATAATCGCAGATTCGCATCACAAGCAGAAGTTTCCAGACAGCTTTCAGCATACCAGCCAAAAATATCATAGTACCACCTGAAGCGAACAGAGTATACTGTGCCTGTGTCATTCTGGGATAAAAGGCTTTCATCAGCTCAATGCATCCCAGAAAGAACAGCGCAACAGGTACAATATCCAGCAAAGCAAGCGGAAGATTCCACTCAAGCATAAATCATTAATGATGGAACAGTCTGATTCCGGTGAATGCCATTGCAATATTGTACTTATTGCAGACTTCAATTACATTATCATCACGGATAGACCCGCCCGGTTCAGCAATATAGGCAACACCGCTCTTTTTGGCACGTTCGATATTGTCGCCGAACGGGAAGAATGCATCAGAACCCAGACAAACATCTGTATTTTTAGCAAGCCATGCTTTTTTTTCTTCAACTGTGAAAACAGCCGGTTTTGTCTTGAAAATTTTCTGCCATTCGCCATCGCGGAGTACATCTTCATATTCATCACCGATATAGACATCAATTGCATTGTCTCTGTCGGCACGGCGGATATTATCGACAAATTCCAGACCGAGCACCTGCGGAGACTGACGAAGCCACCAGTTATCCGCTTTCTGTCCGGCGAGTCTTGTGCAGTGAATTCTGGACTGCTGACCTGCACCGATACCGATTGCCTGACCGTCCTTGACATAGCACACAGAATTAGACTGTGTATATTTCAGCGTAATCAGAGAAATCATTAAATCATCGAGCTTGTCAGCCGGGATTTCTTTATTGTCCGTTACGATATTAGCCAGTAATTCTTTGTTAATATCCAGTTCGTTTCTGCCCTGCTCGAATGTGATGCCGAATACCTGCTTGTGTTCGATAGGTGCAGGCTTGTAGTTTTCATCCATCTGGAGAATGCAGTAAGTGCCTTTTCTTTTGGATTTCAGGATTTCGAGAGCTTCTTCATCGTAAGCCGGAGCGATAACGCCGTCAGAAACTTCACGCTGAATCATTTTAGCTGTGCAGACATCCACTTTATCAGACAGGGCAATAAAATCGCCGTAAGAAGACATTCTGTCTGCGCCTCTTGCACGGGCATAGGCACTTGCCAGGGGAGTCAGTTCGCCTAAATCATCCACCCAGTAGATTTTCTTGAGGGTATCGCTGAGGGGTCTGCCGATGGCCGCACCTGCCGGAGATACATGCTTGAAAGAGGTTGCCGCACAGATACCTGTTGCCTTTTTGAGTTCAGAAACTAACTGCCAGCCGTTGAGCGCATCCAGCAAATTGATATAGCCAGGCTTGCCGTTAAGGACAGTAATCGGGAGTTCAGAGCCGTCCTCCATAAACACTTTAGAAGGCTTCTGATTCGGGTTGCATCCGTATTTTAAGAGCATTTCATTTGCCATTGTGATTTCCTCCTTGATTGATTTTTAATGTCAGGGTTTCGCCCTGTTCGGTTTTGAATATGACAGTATTACCGGAACATTCAGCATCTGTCACGATATGATTTCTGATAAAATCAAAATATTCCTGCCAGTTTTCTGAACCGTATGGAATCAGATTCACCGGATTTGGTTCATAATGCGAACTTTGAAACGCGATACAGTGATTCTGCCAGATTTCACGATAAAATTCTGAATCCGGTTCTTGATAATGACAGAGATAATCCAGATACTGTCCGTATGAGATTTCACGAAGTTCAATCCAGTCCGTACTTCCGGTATGATTGATATAAATATACTGATTTTTATCCGTAATGCCGACACCATCGCCCATACCGCAGAATGTCTGAACATAATAAACATTCTGCCGTTCTGGAAACTGCATCACGCTTTTGTATACTTGTTGACAATCTTAGTTTCAGCTTCGCCGGTTTCAATATTGATATAGCGGACGAACAGAGAAACTTTATTATCTTCATTCAGAGCGTTCCAGAGTTTGTCTGTAAAATCAGCGATATTGTCATTGATTGCAATCTTCTTCGGTTCGCCCTCAAAGCTCGGCAGCGGATTGCCGTCACTCATATAGGTATGAATGAAATGACCGATGCCGTTTTCCGGATTATTATAAGAATAAGTGAATCTTTCGATGCTGTCCGGATTGCCGTCAGCAGATTTGATAATCGACATTGCATAGTTATACTTGCCCTCACCGATATGCATGATACCGGAAATTCTGGGGGTATAGTTCGGCGCGTCGTCTTCATATTCACGGGTACGGAGAGCCTGTTCAAAGGTCTGCTGTTTGTCCATGAGTTCATAGATAGTATCCGTCTGGTCGCCGTTTGTCACGATAGTTTTATTCCCCAGAACACGCACTGGAGCATAAATAATCAGATGCGGGTCAGAAAGCTTGGACGGGTCAGCAGCTTCGGTCTTGATGCCGTCCTCAGTAGCGGTGAACACTCTGTTCCGGGAATTGACACTTCTGCCCATGATGAAATAAGCAGTCACGGCAGATTTTCCGTCAGCCGTTCTGCCGATGATGATGCCTCTGCCGGGATAAGCATTATTTGCTAATTCTTCGTAGATATTCAAAGTTTTCATAATTAAGCTCCTTTATAATCAATATAGGCATGATTTCCGATAACGGTCAGTCTGTCCTGACAAAACAGGCTGACTGCCTGCGGAAGAATCTTCCATTCTGCCTGTTCCATGACGCGCTTTTGCAGAATTTCGGGAGTATCGCCGTTCTGGATTTCGACGGCTTTCTGCAAGATGATTGCACCGCCGTCACAGATTTCGTTCACGAAATGCACGGTTGCACCGGTCAGCTTGACACCCTTTTCGAGTGCCTTTTCATGAACATGCAGACCATAGAAGCCGTCACCGCAGAAGGACGGAATCAGCGACGGATGCACATTGACAATCTTATTTTCATAAGCCTGAATCAGTGCTTTATCCAGAATAATCATGAAGCCAGCGAGAACAATCAAATCGGCTTTTTCGGATTCTAATAATTTTAATAAATCCTGTGTATACTCCTGATTATTCTGATAATTTTTCCGGTTCAGCACCTGCGACTTGATTCCATGTTTTTCGGCTCTTTGGAGAGCATAGGCATCGGGATTGGAAGAAATCACACAGGTAATTTTTCCGTTTTTGATTTCTCCGCGTTCCTGCGCGTCGATAAGAGCCTGTAAATTTGTCCCTCCGCCGGAAACTAAGACAATAATATTTTTCATTAAAAAAATTCTCCTTTATGACAGTATTTCAGCAATCGAAATCACGGCTGTAATGATATAATCTTTCTTTCATATCGAAAAATAAAATGCAAGTACGCCGACAAAAATCACTGCCGAGATGCACAGTCCTGTCAGATAAGGCAGAGTCAGCCGGCCTTTCTGTTCCGGAAACCAGAATAATTTCGGATTTGCCATGCTGTAGCAGACCGGATATTCTGTTTCTTTTTCCAGATTCATGCTCTGCGACCAGAGCCGGGAAACGGCTTCTGTTTCCTGACCGCCTGCATCATAGCACATGACAGGCGAATAGAACGAATAGTCATCATGTTTGATTCCTCTGTGCTTTTGAGAATAATAAATTTTTATAATTTTTAATTCATATTCTTTCAGAACCGCCGTTGTCTCGGCAGAACGGCTCATCAAATGACTCAGCCGGAATATCTGTATCACATTCCAGAGCATCAGCAGAATGCAGACGGCAAGCATTGCTTTTCCGCCTGCTCCTGCCAGAATCAGGATGACAGTCAGCACGAATCCCACAGCCAGTGCCGTAATATCCGGCACATCTGCCACAGGCAGTATACCAGTAAAATAACTCACAAAGCACAGATACAAAGCCTTATATACTGCCAGAACCATGACACAGAGTAAAAATATCAGAAAATTCATAATATCAGATTATTCCAGAATGACTCCTTCTTCGGATTCTACCAGTTCGCCGAGAATATAAGCGTCCTGTCCGGTCTGATTCAGGATTTCAACAGCCTTGTCAGCATCTTCCTGCGCTACGGAAAGAATCATACCAACACCCATATTGAACGTATTGAACATGTCACGTTCCGGAATATGGCCTGTTCTTGCGATTAACTCAAAAATCGGAAGAATCTGGACATCAGCTTTCTTGATATGTGCAGAAATGCCCTTTGGCAGAGAACGCGGAATATTTTCATAGAATCCGCCCCCGGTAATATGGGAAACAGATTTGACAGTTACACTTTCCATGAGTTTCAGAACGGGCTTGACATAAATCTTAGTCGGGGTCAGCAGGGTTTCGCCGAGCGTTGCGCCCAGTTCATCAAAATGCATAGACAAATTGCTTGCATTCACATCAAACACTTTTCTGACCAGAGAAAAACCGTTGGAGTGTACGCCGGAAGATTTCAGAGCGACAAGCACATCTCCGGCTTTCTGGGATTCGATATTGACAATTTTCTTCTTATCGACCACACCGACGGAAAATCCGGCCAAATCGTATTCATCCACAGGATAAAAACCGGGCATTTCGGCAGTTTCACCGCCAACCAGCGCACAGCCTGCCTGCACGCATCCGTCAGCCACACCGGAAACAATCTGAGCGACTTTCTCCGGATAGTTCTTGCCGACAGCAATATAATCCAGGAAGAACTGGGGCTTCGCGCCACAGCAGATAATATCATTCACGCACATAGCCACGCAGTCAATACCGACGGTATCATGCTTGTCAAGCAGGAATGCAATTTTCAGTTTTGTGCCGACACCGTCTGTTCCGGAAACGAATACCGGTTTTTCGATACCTGTCAGGTCGGGTTCAAACAGACCGCCGAAACCGCCGATTCCGGACAGAACACCTGCAATATTGGTTTTTGCGATATGTTCTTTCATCAAACGAACTGCTTCGTAACCGGCGGTTACATCCACACCGGCTTTTTTATAACTTTCAGAAAAACTATTACTCATGATTTTTCTCCTATTTTGTTTTCAAATTTATTCTTGGGCATTTCTGTCGGAACAGAAACGGGATAGTCACCTGTAAAGCATCCGGTACAGAAACCGCATCCGGCTTCCTGCGCGATATTCTTCACACCTTCTACGCTCAGATAGCCAAGGGAATCCGCGCCGATTTCCTTGCAGATTTCCGGAATGCTCATCCGGCAGGCGATAAGATGTTCTTTGCTGTCGATATCCACACCGAAATAGCACGGACTGACAAACGGCGGACAGGACACCATAAAATGGATTTCTTTTGCGCCTGCATCCCGGAGGAGCTTGACAATTCTGGCAGAAGTTGTTCCGCGGACAATACTGTCATCAATCAGAACGACGCGTTTTCCGGCAACAGTTTCACGGACGGCATTCAGTTTCAAGTTCACAGAAGTGGTTCTCTGCTGCTGGCTTGGCTGAATGAACGTTCTGCCGATATATCTGTTTTTGATAAATCCTACACCATAAGGAATGCCGGAAGCATAAGAGAATCCGAGTGCGGCATCAAGACCGCTGTCCGGTACACCGATAACGACATCAGCATCTACAGGATGTTCTTTCCAGAGGAATTCTCCGGCACGAAGCCTTGCCTTATGGACACTGCAACCCTCCAGGACAGAATCCGGTCTGGCGAAATACACATACTCGAACACGCACATAGAAGATTTTCTTCCGCAGTGTGTCCGGATAGAACGCAGACCTTCCGGCTCGGCGACGATAATTTCACCGGGGAGCAGGTCGCGCTCGAACTCTGCGCCGACTGCATCAAGCGCACAGGTTTCGGAAGCGAATACAATACCACCATCCGGAAGACTGCCCATCACCAGAGGACGGAAACCGTTTGGGTCACGGGCGGCAATGAGTTTCTGTGCGGACATGATGACCAGTGAATATGCGCCTTTGAGGTCATACATTGCATGTTCGACCGCGCGTTCGATAGAATCTTTTTTCAGTCTGTGTTCTGTCAGACAATACGAGATAACTTCCGTATCGTTTGTAGACTGAAAAATTGCGCCTTTGAGTTCATAGCGTTCTCTGAGCATATGCGCGTTGACAAGATTTCCGTTATGTGCGATAGCAAGAGGCCCTTTCACATGGCGTACGACCAGAGGCTGTGCGTTTACGCGGTTGTTGCTTCCGGTTGTAGAATAACGCACATGTCCGATGGAGATATTTCCCTGTCCGAGATTATCAACCACGGACTGACTGAACACTTCCTGCACCAGTCCCGTATCTTTATGATGTGAAAAAACGCCCTTATCATTCACAACAATGCCGCAGCTTTCCTGTCCTCTGTGCTGGAGGGCGAACAGTCCGGCATAAGTCAGAGGTGCAATTTCCGTCGTATCTTTCAGATACACACCGAATACACCGCATTCTTCATGGATTTCCTTATGATGCAAGTCAAATCATTCCTTTCCGCTCCAGCAGTAAGTACACAACTGACATTCTGGTCTATTGATGGCTCTGATAGTTCCGGGCAGAGACTGAAATTCAAGAGAAGTCAGCTTCAGCCGGCGGCAGATTTCGTCCCGGAGTTTCCGGCCGCGTTCGGTTTCGGAATTACTGTATTCATCAAGATACTTAACACCTTCTGCGCCTTCAAAAGAATCAATTACCTGACGGGCGATTAATTCCATTTCAGAAGTGCTTCTGGAGAAGTTCAGGTATTTGCATCCGTACATGATAGGCGGACAGGCAGAGCGCATATGCACTTCCTTTGCGCCGTTTTCGTAGAGGAATTCGACAGTTTCGCGCATCTGTGTACCACGGACGATACTGTCATCAACGAACAGTAATTTTTTGCCTTCTATGAGTTCATGCACAGGAATCAGCTTCATCTTGGCGACCTGATTCCGCAATTTCTGACTGGTCGGCATAAAGCTTCTCGGCCATGTGGGGGTGTACTTGATAAAAGGTCTTGCAAACGGAATCCCGCTCTTGTTGGCATAGCCGATAGCGTGAGGTGTTCCGGAATCGGGTACACCGCAGACATAATCGACATCCGGAAGCCTTCCGGCTTTCATGTCATTTTCTGCCATGATTTCGCCGTTGCGGGTACGCATGACTTCGACATTCACACCCTCATACACAGCGTTCGGATAGCCGTAGTAAGTCCACATGAAAGAACAGATTTTCAAATCTTCATCATGGCCGGGCGAGAGTGTCTCACAGCTTTTTGATGTGATTCTGACAATTTCTCCGGCTTTCAGTTCCTTATGCGTGTAATAGCCGAGT
>SVNI01000087.1 GCA_015066975.1 Ruminococcus sp.
GGTAAATTCACAATTTTTTTTGTTCATTTTTTTCACTTTCAACATTATGGAATTTTTGAGGGACTGAATAGTTACAATTTTTTTACATAACAGTGCCGGAGGTTTTCCTTGTTTCAATCGACTTTTTGGACAGGAATTCCGGAATACATCAGGAAAGCAGAGCATAATAATTTCAGCAGGACATTTCCCCTTTGATAATAAGCGGAATTCCGCAGACGCATTCTATGATAGCATCCGCCATCTGAGCGATAGTCTGATTCAGTTCCGCCATAGCAGAAATATACTGCATTGTTTCAGAAGAATAAGTGATGCCGTCCATGCCGACTTCATTCGTGACGATAACAAGCATATCTGTCATAGAATGCAAAACTTTCAGATTTCTGATGATTTTTTCAACTGGATAAAAAATTTCATCATCCCGAAACATTTCATTTGCACACAGATTTCCCATACATTCGAGCAGTACCGCAGAATGTACCGGAATCTGAATTTTATCAATATCAGTATACTGCTCGATGGTGATGAAATTTTTTGCTTTTCGCATTGTTCTGTGCCGGATAATAGCTTTCTGAGCATCTTCGCCAAACGGCTTCATCGTTGCAAGATAGTATTTATTTTCGGAAATATTTTGCAGAAGTTTTTCTGCCTGACTGGATTTTCCGCATTTAGAACCGCCGGTAATCAAAATCATCATGATTGTTCTGTATACCTTTCTATTGCAATATCTTCAAACTTATGGGAGTTTCTGTACAGAGCAAGCGCATTGTCCAGCAGAGGAAGCAGTAACAGTCCGCCTGTGCCTTCCCCGAGCCGTAATCCGGCATGAATTACCGGATGCAGATGTATCATTTCAAGCAGATGTTTTCCAGCAGGTTCTTCAGAAACATGGCTCGGAAGCATGTATTCCGCACAGAGCGGATTCATCTGACAGGCAAGCACTGCTGATACAGCAGAAATGACACCATCAATCACAACCGGAATCTGATAATATGCGCCGCCTAAGAATAGCCCCGTCATTCCAACGATTTCCAGACCGCCGAGCTTTGCAAGCAAATCCAGCGGATGATTTTTATCCGGCTGATGGAGTGCAATTGCCTGTTCAATGACATGAATTTTCCGTTCCAAAGCTTCTGTTGATAAGCCTGCACCTCTTCCAGTAACTTCACGAGGGGATACATCCAGCAGAACAGAAGCCAGCGCACTGGTCGGTGTGGTGTTGCCGATTCCCATTTCGCCAGTGATTAACATCTGCACACCGTCTTTTTTCAAATCTCTGACGATATCCATGCCGATACAGAGGGCTTTTTCAGTTTGTTCAGGAGTCATGGCAGGTTCTTTTACAAGATTTGCCGTTCCGTAAGCGACTTTTCTCCGGAGCAGTTTCGGGTGCTGTACATCTGTCAGCATACCAATATCAACAGCAAGTACATCTGCATGACAGGAATCTGCAACAGCATTCACATTAGAAGTACCGTCAGCGATAGCATACGCACAGATGGCAGTGACTTCGCTTCCGGTCTGGGTAACGCCTTCCTGCACCACACCGTGGTCAGCGCAGAAAACAACAGTTGTTCTCCTGTCAATAGTTACGTTATCCGTACCTTGAACGGATGCAATTTTCTGAATCATGTGTTCCAGTTCGCCGAAGCTTCCGAGTGGTTTTGCAACAGTATCCCATCTTTTTTTAGCTGAAAGATATGCTGTTTTATCCGGTGGCTTAATATTTTGAATTCTGTTCATTGAGTTTCCTTTCTTTCTGATTGATATACCACACATTTATGAACAAATTGGACAGCAATTTCAGGATTCGCATAAAAATACAAGTGCGGAAATCCGGCATACAAACTGTCAGAAACATGACAGCATTTCCAGCTTCTGCCGTCTTTTTTATGAGCAATAAAAGCTGTTCCGCAGTCCGGACTTTCCCAGTAATGAAATTCATGTGCCCTGATGATTCCGCCTTTCTGACAAAGCAGATTATCTTGTTCGGCCGTCATGGTAATATATCCGAAACGTTGTAATTTTCTCATTTTATAACATTCTCCCGGAAAAATTCCGGCCATTGGAAAAGATTTTCCTTCCTGATTTTTCAGAGATTCATGCAGATACAGAAAACCTCCGCATTCAGCAATGCAGGGTAATCCGGATTTGATTTTCTGCCGGATATCTGTAAGCATGGAAATATTTTCAGGAAGCCGTTCTGCATAGAGTTCGGGATAGCCTCCGCAAAGAATCAGACCGTCCGCATCTTCAGGAATTTCCTCATCTTTCAGAGGAGAAAAATATTTTATCTCACAGCCGAGCTGTTTTAATAATTCCAAATTTTCACGATACAGAAAACAGAATGCCCTGTCTTTTGCAACGGCAATCACCGGAGAAGCATGTAATTTCGGAAGTATCAGCTTTTGATATGCCGGAACAGGCAAATTTGGCAGAGAAAGCATTTTTTCCAGACAGAGATAATTTTCTGCTAGTTCACCTAGCTGATGCATTTTCTCATCAAAATCCCGAATTTCCTGTGCCGTGACCAGCCCCAGATGACGACTTTCTAATATGATGGAATTCTTCGGAAAACAGCCAAAATATTCAGTATGCAGTTCATCACAGAGATGCTTTGCAAGTGGAATCAGTTTTTCTGGCAAACGGTTGAAAATAAAACCGACTATCCGGTTCGGAATCCGAAAATTCAGAAATCCCTGCATTATCGCGCCGATAGAATCGCTCATGCCTTTACAGTCGATAGTTAGAATCACAGGCGTTTCCGTGATTTCAGAAACAGAATACGTTGAACCCTCTGCACCGTCATAGAAGCCCATAACTCCCTCAATCACAGCAATATCACAGGTTTTGTCAAGCAGATAACACAGCGTATCATCATCACAGAAAAAACTATCAAGATTTCGCGCCGAACCGGAAATAATTCTGTCATGCATCATGGTATCAAGATAGTCAGGACCGCACTTGAAAGAATTCACCAGAAATCCCCTTTCAGTGAGTGCTTTCAGAACAGCACATGTGATAGTCGTTTTTCCGCATCCTGAACCTGTTCCGGCGATAAGCAAACGTTTCATGACAGTGACCCCCATATCAGAAATACCGGATTCTGTGCATTCAGCATGGTATAATATCCGGCTTTTCTGGTGCGTGTGATTGAAATCTGCGTGATATCGGGTTCTGTTCCGTAATCTGCAAAGGCATGAACGGCATCTTCGAGCGTTTCAAGCGTTACGGCCGTGATTGAAATTTTGGCAGACGGATTTTTCTGATATATCACATTCATGATTTCTTTTAGATTTCCGGAACTTCCGCCGATAAATACCCTGTCCGGAGCTGGAAATTCTGCAAGCATTTCCGGAGCTGTTCCCTGAAAGATTTGAATATTATCACAGCCGAATCGGTGAGCATTCAGATTCGTGAGCTGACAGGCAGAAAGATTCTTATCAAGAGCATATACTTTTCCATCCGGACAATGCTGTGCCATTCCAACAGAAACAGAACCCGTTCCAGAGCCGATATCCCAGCAGATATGCTTCTTTTCGATTTCGAGTGAAGATACGACAAGATGCCGGATTTCGGCTTTGGTAATTGGTACATGTTCCGGAACAGAATCATCATAAAAAACAGATTCCGGAACTGAAAACGGCATATTCCGGCAAAAATCCGGATTTTCGGTAATCAGGACGGAAAGATAATTCACAGAAAGATGCTGAAATTCTTCTGCTGTACCAGACAGAATGCGTTCTTCCGGATAGCCGAGCCGTTCACCGATATGGATTTTAAGATTCTGCAAACTGTATCCGCACAATCTCTGACAGAGTTTTTTCGCTGACATTTTACCGCCGAGCAGAAAGAAACAATACTGATTCTGCCGGATATGAATCACAATATTATTTTCCGTGCCGTGCAGACTGATAAATTTCATCTTCTCCCACGGAATGCCGATTTTATCTGCAAAATAGACCGGTGAAGCAATTCCGCTGTAGATATGCAATTCATGTTCATTCAGGAGAGTGCGTAATTTTTCCGCACCGCTGAAAAATCCGATATCTCCCGACAGCAGTACAGATGCGCTGGATTTTTCGCTTTTATGAAGAAAATCAGCGATTTCCTGTGCTTTATAAGCAGTCAGCATTTGTTTCCCGGAATTCTGAAACGGAGCAAGCATCCGTTCCGCGCCAATCAGAATTTCAGATTTCTGAATCGCAGTTTCGGCTTCTTTGGTGAGTGTGCCGATTCCGTCCATGCCGATTCCAATCAATGAAACTTTCATTTTGTATGCATCTCCTTTCTGAGCAGATTCTTGATTTCTTCAAGAGTATAACCGTCTTCATCCGGTCTGAGCAGAGTTATCATGCTGATACCGCATTTCTGAACGGCTTCGATTTTTTCAGGATAACCGCCGATTGTTCCGCTTTCTTTGGTAAGCAGAATTTCCGCACCAGATTTTTTGATATGCATGATATTCTGTTTTGCTGAAAATGGCGGCTTTTCTGCAATAATATGCTTTTCGGGAATGTTCTGGATTTTCACTGACGGCAGAACTCTGACCCATAAACGCTTTTGATAATTCTGTACCTGCACGAGTTCCGGAATGGATTTGCTCCCCAGCGTACTGAGAATAATTTTCTGACTCTGATTCAGAATGGGGATTAATTCTGACAGATTCCGGACAGTTTCACCGTAGATTTCAGATTTCTGACGTATCAGGCGGATATATCGGATTCCGGATGTTTCGCAGGCGGAGCGGATATTCTTAGTCGCTTCGACAGCATAGGGATGTGTCGCGTCTATTACCAGATGATATTGCTGACTGCATAATAACTGATACATCTGTTCTGCATTTAATTTTCCTGTCAGGATGCTGTAATTATCAGAAAGCAGAGATTCCCCGTAAAAAGTTGTTACCGATACTGTAACAGGAATCTGATGCTCTGCACAGAAAACGGCGAGTTCCCTGCCTTCAGTTGTTCCGCCAAAAATCAAGATTTCAGACATTTCTATAACCTCTTGGTGTGACCATTCTGCCGTTAATGCTTTTGGTTTCGGAATTGCCGATAAATACTGTTGTGAACATATCAACAGGAGTGTTTCTGAGTTCGGCAAGAGAGAGAATTCTTGTATTTTCTTCTTTTCTGCCGATATTTCGGGCAATTCCGCAGACTGTTTCGGGCGATTTTGATTCTAACAGAATATCACATGCTTTTTGCAGATAATCAGGCCGGCTTCTGGATGACGGATTATACAAGACAATCACAAAATCGGCTTCGGCAGTACATTTCAGACGTTTCCGGATTTTTTCGGCAGGTGTAAGCAAATCAGATAGACTGATAATCGCAAAATCATGTGTCAGCGGTGCACCGAGCAAAGCTCCTCCGCTTAGAGCAGCAGTGACTCCGGGAATGATTTCTACATCTGTATCGGGATAACTTTCAGCTAATTCAAGAGCGAGGCCAGCCATGCCGTATAATTCAGCGTCACCACTGCATATGAGAGAAACGTTCTGATTCTGTGCTTCATGCAGAGCCAGACAGACACGTTCTTTTTCCTGTCTCATGCCAGTGACGGCATATTCTTTTTCCGGAAACCATTTTTTCAGAATTTCGACATAGACAGTATATCCTACAATTAGTATACTGTTTCGGATTGCTGTTTCAGCTTCCAGTGTCATGCCTTGACGGTTTCCTGCACCGAATCCGACAACGTAAAGTTTCAAAATAAATTCCTCCTAGTATAATAATGATATAGTAGACGGCTCAAAGATAGACAGCCAGACGAAGAAAAGGTATAATATACTATCCTCTATAAAACTCTGAAAAAGTGCAGTAATATTTTGATTCTCTTTTTTGCTGGCATAGTATCACCCTGTTTCATTATATCATATTTTTACATTTTTTGCAATAGAGGAAAGTATAGTATAGTCTGAATCTGATTGAACGTTTCTGGAAATTTCTGAGGTAAAAAGCACAAAACGCTCTGCATTTAACAGCAAATGCAGAGCGCAGAAAAATACTTTTTATTTTACAGGCAGAGTAATCAACTGAACGATTGCTTTCAGAATATTCAGCGAATCAGTGGAATCAATTTTCTTGTTATTGTCCACATCAGCGTTAATCTGACCTTGTGCGGAAACGATTTCTTTTCCCAGCAGATTTTTATTCAGTGCAATGACATCCAGAATATCAATTTCGCCGTTACAGTCCACATCACCATATAAAGTGCTGGAAGTTTCTGCGGAAGTGCCATTGGGTTCTACACCGCCGACTTGAATGCCATCTACATAGACAGTAATTTTATCCGTCAAAATGGCTGCGTCATTGTCATCCTCGAAAGAAATCAAATCTGCATAGCTGTAGTCATTGGAAGAATCCCAAGTAGTTGTATAAGTTTCGGGATTCATCTTGTTAATCAGACGGAACTGGAAGACACGGCTGCCGTAAAATTTGCAGTCTTCCCATTTGATTTCGACATAATAAGTGCCATTGTCATCATATTTGATAGGTTCGGAAACAGTTGCATGACTTTTTCCGGAAGTCATAGCATCTTCGGCATCATAGTCAACACAGCATTCTACAAAAGAAGCGTCTTCGCCGATATCCAGCAATTCCTGAATGTTGAAATAATAACGGCAAGACAAATCGCTCATGAATCTGGGGGGATTGGTAGTTCTGTTATGAATGACGACTTTGACTTGAAGACCTGCTTCGGTTTCCTGATTCTTAGCGGCAGTGACGAAAATTTCGGGATGACTTTCACATGTACCGCCTTCTTTGGGTTCGGACATATCCCAGTCGGGGATGATATGATTCTGGTCAGCGAGTTCCTTGCCTTCTGCACCGTAGAAATAGTACAGTCCGGCCAAGTCACCGCAGAATCCGGCATTATAGTCATCAGTTACTTCGTTGTAGATATAATCTTTGGTTTCGTCGTGATGATAATCTTTCAAATCAGGGCCACCGACGAGAGCACCATAGAGAATATGTTCTTCACCAACGGGATTTTCTTGAGACTGTGTTGCAGAGCAGTGTGCAGCTCTGTGATGGGGCTGACTTGCATAGCTGTATTCATAGCCGACTTCATAAGCATAGCCCATAGGGTTATCGCCAAGGATATATTCCATCTGACGTTTTGCCCACGGCAGGAATGTATCGTCACCAGTGGATTTTGCATAGACACAGGCACAGAGTCCGGCTGCTGTATTATATCGAGCTGAACCGTATTCTGATACAACAGCCCAGCCGTTCGGAGATTTGGCGATAAAGTCACCGCTTGTCTGGCTGTCCGGAAGGGAGGGAATCTGGTCATAAGTCATAGGTGTATTCCAAAGCGTGTCATCCAAACCAAACAGTTTATGACTATGCACGGGTTCATAGCCCCAGTCAGAAGTATCGACTGTAGAAGCACAGCCGGACCAGAATTCCAGATTATAGCGGAAAATATACCAGTCACGGGCAAGATTCGTCACAGGAGCGAGCTTTGCAAATACGCCTCCCCAAACGGTATCCCAGCAGTGAACCCAGATATTTTGCCAGCACTGGCCTGTATCAGAAATAATGCGTTTCATATAGCCGGTATACGGATGACTGCCTTTTTCTGTAGTAACAGTTTCATCTACAGAGATAATATCATCAATATAGTCATAATTTTCAGTACAGTAATAGAGCCATACTGCTGCCCATGCGAGTTCGTCATAGTCATAACTGGACGGATAGAACCCACCATCATAACCGAGACTTGTTGATTTCGGAGTTCCCTGTTCACGGTCATCAATTTCAGTATGGGTTTCTACTGCGAAATCATAGAGTGCCTTTGCATATTTCAGGGACTCTGCGGCATATTCGGGGTCAGTATCCTTGAAATTCAGATAGTTGATGGCCAATGATGCGGCTGCGCCTGCGCATTGGTCAGAAGCCGGGGTTTCAGTTGTTGCAAAGTAAGCCGGACGCTTTACCGCACAGGAAGATGTGGCAACAATAGTATCATCTACCTGAAGTTCGGGAGCACACCAGTAGTTGTGGTCATTATTACCCTCACCGACCTGATAGCAATAGCCTACGACTTTGCCGTCATCATCCAGAAATGTTGCTTTCAGGAAATAATCATTAATCCAGCGGAGTTCATCTTCAACGTGTGTCTGAAGCCCCATTTCTGCGTAAGCGTCACGGAATTCGTAATAGCCCCAGCCGACTGTGGAAGCGGAATACGAACCCGGAAGGCCGAATTTCACATGGTCTCCGGCATCATGCCAGCCGCCTGTGAGGTCAAGCATTCCGTCGCCGTCGGGGTCAAGGTATTTCCGGTTTGCTTCGATAAATTCCGCACTCATGTTAGTGCCTTCGTAAAGGCCTTCCTGAGCGGAAAGTCCTCCGTCACCTTTACTGCTGTCTTCAGAGGCTTTTTCGCCGCCGTTATCGAGGCTCTTCATAGGTTGGAGCGGAATTTCGCCGTCTTTGACATGGCAGTCTTCACGCCATGTATAATAGCCGTCTTCGCCGACCTGATCACCGCACTTGTTGGCATCATAGAAACAGAGTGCTAACTGGAGTGCTTCTGCGAAATTATCATAATTGTTCTGATGTTCGGTATCCACAACAGCAGCACTTGCACTTGACAGGCACATGGAAGCAGTCAGGGCAGTGCAGGCGGATAATGCAACCGCTTTCCTGACTAATTTTTTTAGTTTCATAATAAAAAACCCTCTTTATAAAAAATTAATACACTAACATTATAAACGATTTAGTGCGCTTTGTCAATAGGAAATTATCAAAAAGTATGTGTTCGTATGTGTTCAAGAAACGTTGGCAAACGACTCAGAAGAAATATCATGAAAACTCTCTTGCAAGCTTGAATCCTGGAGGAAAATGGATATTATGAGGCAGTCCATAACAGGAATCACCTGATATGTCACTGCATCAAAAAAACAAGTACATTCACACGCTTTCTTCCATAACCGGACTGAATGTAAACTGTCTCTTTACTCCAGCATTTTCCTTTCTGATAACCATATGTCAGATGTACACCATCTGCGAAATATACTTTTTTTAA
>SVNI01000088.1 GCA_015066975.1 Ruminococcus sp.
CGGGAGTTACGGCAATTTTATGATAATACTTGCCATTATCATAAGTAATCTCACTGATTTGATAAGTTTTAGTACTATCAGAAACAGATTGATAGTGAGAAAGTGTTACTACCACCGGATTTTCGCCAGATGTATAATATAATCCAGTTTCCGAATTGTATGTGAGCTGTTCTGTCAAATAAGTATTATTACTTGAGTCTTTATAAACAGGAACTACTTCAGTATCATAATAATAATATTTGCCCTCGCTGATATTATATGTGATTTGATTTGTTTGATAGATATTATTGGAAGAATCCTTATATTCTTTCAATTCATACTTAGTATTTACGCCATTTGCAAATATAGTATAATAGGTTGTTACATAATATTTGTAATCATCACCAACTTGCCCTTGTGATTTAGCGATTTCTCTTGCTCTGGCTGTTTTGTATTCACCACCGACATTATGATAGATTCCTTTTGGAATGGTAACATTAAGAATCTGATAATCTTTTTCTGTGCCACCAACCAAAGGAAATGCTTTCAAATTATTTGCGGTGACAATTCTGTTATTCTCATCAACAGTATCATTGGAATAGTACACACCAAGCGCATCATCCACTAATACCAGATTATAGAAATTATTGTTACTGATAGCATAATTGCTTGCATCAGTGTTATTAGATTTATAATAGCGTGAACCTGTGCCTACTTGGTCAATCAGCACATCCAAATCATAGGATAGTGTTTGATTATAGAACAGATTTCCGGAGAGAAATTCTCTTGTAATGGAAACAGGATAGCCATGGAAATACTTGTCACGCTTTTCAAGATTATCATAGGGAGGGTAATATTCAGGGTCTCCGCCTTCATAGGATGAATGTTTTTCGTGTCTCATTCTGGTACCACTGCCTGGCTGGTATTCCGGCTCTTTCTGTCCACGGATAGTGTGAGTATCAAAATCCAACACTTTAATAGATTTTGTTTCATCATTATAAAGCGGTTCAGCATAACCAGTCACTTTGAATTCTACAAGTTTGTCAACAGCGATTTTCATTTTATCCACACCAACATTGAAATCAAAATCAATGTCATTCAAATTTTCCATTTTATTGGTATACTCAGGATAAGTAATGCGGATATAGGGATTTGGGTGTGTTTCGTCAGCATCATGCCATTCTCTGTTTTCACCTGTTATTGTACCTTTTTCACTTTCTATCAGAATAATATCTTCCGGATTGAGAGAAATAGACTGGTCTCCTGATGGTGTTGCTTCCAGAAAAATCGGAGTTCTCGAACCACTATTCTCTACTTTATAATATTCATTAGTAGTATCTTTCTTTTTTACATATCTGCCAAGGACTTCACTTTCATTGACAACCTCATTTTTTGAATTATAATAAGTTGTAACAAGTTTTCCGTTCACATCATTTACTACAAATGTATAGCCATTTGTTTCAACAGAATTGGCATATAAATTCAGTCTCAGTGTGTCCTCTTCTCCTGAATAGTATCCAGAGTATTCTGTTGGAACTTCAACATCAATATAATAGGAATATCCTTGCAGTCCTCTTGCTTTATAATACTGATGTGCATTGGTAGTATACAGACACCAGTCATAACTATCATGCAGGTCATCAGCACCAGTCTGCTGCATGGGCTTTGCAGTTACATCAATTATAATTTCATCACGGATAGTAGAGTAATTGAAATCAAGCGTATCATTGTTGGTAGTTTGCTTAGTTCCGTCAAAATAAATAACTGGAATTCCACTGATAGGAGTAGCTGATGTCAATGTACCATTATCATCATAATAGTATTTGCCGTCAGCATCATTTTTAGTAACTTCATGTCCTTCTGCATCAAGCAATTTGTCTCCGTTTACTTGATAGCCGTCTTTATATTTTGTTCCATTTGTTTTTGAAATACATCCACTTCCATCCACCAGCAAATAGGTGTTTCCATTTGCATCAGCATAAGAAGTCATAACAAATTCACTTACACCTGAAACAATATCTCCATTACCATCGAGAATATTTCCATTTTCATCATGGATACGGGTAATTTTATAAGTAGCATTGATTTCTCTGTGAAATGGCTGTTCAACCTTACCGTTTTGGTCGTTAATATTATCTCCATTTTCGGTTGATACTGCTGTTCTTGTGGGAATTTCCCAGAAAAGTGTAGAAATACGCTCGTTTGAAAGAGGGGTGGTATTAACAATGGTGTAAGTATCAACAGGCACACCATTAACGACTTCTGTAGTATGACTTTTAACAGTCCAGTTTCTTGTAAAAACGGAGTCATCTTCTTTAAATCCATATACTGAATCAAAACTTTGTCCGTCACGAATTTCACGGTTAAGACCGTCCAGACCAGTAAATGTCAGTTCAAATTCACCTGGCTGAATAGGAGCAGTTGTCTTATTATTAACATAAATTCCGAGATAAATAAATCTCTTCTTATCCGCAGAATCTTCCCTGACGTAATATACAGCACTGTCTTCCGAATTGATTTTTTTATTCTGGTCATCACGCCAATGTAGCTGTACATCATAACTATCATCAGAATTAATCGGCACTTCTTCTGCCGCAAATGTAAGTAAAGAAGCAAACTCCGGAGTAATCCAGCCGGTTATCAGCATAATACAGCTGAGAACTAATGATAAAGCACGTGTATGAAACGGTCTGTCTGTTACATAAGTATTCAACATTCTCTCACATCCTTTCATAAGAATCAGCTTGATGATTTCAAATAATAATTATTCCATGCATCTTTATAATCTGTATATTCAGTTCCATTAATATCCTTTGTTTGAACAGATTCTGTGTAAATATATAAATCTGTTTCTTTCAAATCCTGATTTTCAGCATTATAAATTAACACAGAATCCAGAAGTTTATCTGTTTCTTCTCCTGCTACCAATGGTTCTGTATAATAATAGTAATAACAATTATCATTTAGCTTTTCATACTTCCATTTAGTCAGGCTGGCGATTTGAGAAGAATATAGTCCAGAAGAAATTGTCTTACCAGTTATTGTCGGAACGGAAGAAGGTAGCGATGAAGCCGCACTATAATAAGTTTCTCCGTCCCATGAAAGGAAAGACTTGTTTGCTGTGTAGGAATCCGGAAATTCCATAAACACACGGATATAACAAGGGACATTTCCTGTATTCTTTACTTCAACTTCTTTTTGATACTCATTTCCTCCCGTTTTTTGTACTTTATCCTTATCAGGAAACGCTTCTTCAACTGTGACTTTATTTTCGCCAATTTCAATCTGATTTGGTTTCTTTTCATTATCACTGAGATACGCTTTGATAATACCAATACCTATTACAATGCTGATAGCAGCCAAAGCAGATATGAACCATATTTTCTTTTTCATATTGCCCCTCCTCAGCTTGATTGAATCTTATTCTTCTCTCTTCTTTATAATACCATATAACTCATAATAAAAATTTTTAGTAGTATCATCTGAATAAATCATACCTTCAAGATTATCTGCCTGAATCGCAAAAGCACGAACATCAATTTCAGCAATTGACTTTCCCTTATTCTGCCCTGATGTAACATAAGGGTATTCACTGTCTATAAACTTCCGAAGCTGTATTTCATCAAAAAGTTCGGATGTCGTTTTATTTGCACCTAATTTCTTGCTATATGCAAAAATATAAGTATTATATTCTGTTTTACTTGTAATTGTTTCATTTATAAGATATATCCAATCTTTATCATATGTAAAATTGGATGTCACTGTCTTATGAGTTGTCGCTTTAGATATCAGATTGAATATTTCCTGTACTGATTTTTCAGTTAAAATTTGTCCATTATCATCAAGAAGTGTAATTTCAGCTTTCGGCACGTCTACTTCCAGAAAAACATAAGAAGCAGTACTTCCTGCATTTTTTACGGACGGATTCTTTTTGACTTTTTCATTTGGTCGGAGTAATGTAGTTTCATAATCTTCTTCCAGAGAAATATCTACTTTACCAACTGTAAAGGTATTGGCACTGTATTCTGTTTCTGTAAAAAATGCTGTGATGGAAGCTATTACGGCAATTGCTGCTGCCGCAAAGAGTGTCAGCCAAATATGACTTTTTTTATATGCCATGCATTTCCCCTCCGTTCCGATTATCATCATCATCATGAAATAAAAAGCCTATCAGAATAAAAATCAAAAATACACATATTCCGAAAAACATTCCTCTTCGTGTATGCAAAAACATCATTACATACCCGATTTTCGGTATCCAATATACTGTTTTCCCGATATATTCCTGTTCGGTAATTACAGATGCATCTTCTGTGTTATTGGCATCCCCTTTTGTTACAAATCCTTCTGGTGTGATTTGATAAACTCTGTGTGTGACAAGAAGATTTCCCTTTATGCGGAACGCAATAATATCATTTTCGTGAATTGTATCGTATGGAATATTCTGGTTTACAAAACAAAGACTTCCGGTTTCAATTTCAGGTTCCATAGAACCTGTCTGTACTGCATAGGGTCTGATTCCAATTAAGAAAAGAAGAATCAGAAGCAGTCCTGTCAGTGTAATACATGATGCCAAAATACTATACAGATATCGTAATAGTTTTATTACAACACATAGTATCCTTTGCATCAGCTTCCTTTTCCGGAAGAAAGAATTTTCCATACTTCCTCTGGGTCAGTTGTTGTTACTCCGGATTCTTTCAGATGCTCTGCCTGAATGCCGTGAGCGTATACATCAATTGTAACTGACTGTCCGGATATTTCCATTTCTTCATCAATCGGAATATTTCCAACAGGACGTGCATTAAAAAACTTGATTTTATCAAAAAGTGCTGGCGTTTCTGTATCTTCTGAGCAAGGCAGAATTTTCAGGACAGCCGACTTTCCTTCGGGGAGTGCAGCATTTTCTACATATGCATAAATATAGGTATGTGTCTTAGGTTCCGTTTCAGAAGAATCACTTTCTGAAATTAGATACCAATGCTCGTTTACTGTCTGTGCAAAATCCGCAGAATCAGAACTCTTTCCAGCAGAATTGATAAACTTCACACACGGCACATTTCCCCATGCCCAGCCGCCTTCATTATCTGTTTCATATCGGACATTGCTGTAATATGGAACACTGACCTCTATAAAAACATAGGCATCCGTATCGCCATTATTTTTGATTTTCGGGTCTTTATCAAGCTCTTCATTCGGAGTAACATTATTATGACTATAGTTCCACTTGCTTTCAATCAATTCTATGTCAAAATGGCTTGCCGAAAGACTGTTTGTAACGAAGTCACTTGAGGAAAACATTGCTGAAATTGCTGCGATTGTCAGAATCCCAATCATAGAAATGAGCAAAAGCGTTTTTCTGGTAATATTTTTAATATTCATACCGTTCCCCCTTTCATGATTCTGGCATAAAAAGCAAAAAACGGACACACCATGCCCGTCATTTTTCAAGATAGTCAGTCGGGCAGTCGTGACTGTCCATAAATTTTCAGGAGAGTTTCAGTCCCTCCGAAAACCCCTCCCCATGAGAAGAGGTCTCCGCAAAGACCGCAGGGACGGCGACGAACCACCGCCCCACGGATTGGTTTTAAGTTTTAGCTTTTGATTATTGTAGCAAATTAGTTCCAAGTCAGTACAGTGTCAATGTCCTTTGGAGTTGTCAAAGTTGCAACAGCTCCAAGTTCTGTAGGTGTAGCATCTGCAAGGATTGTTTCCTGGTCATCAGCATAAGTAATCTGTGCAGACTTGAGAGCAACATTGAGGTCAAAGTCAAAATACTTATACATATCCTGTGTTGCATCACTGCCAAGCTGTACGCTTTCAATCAGTCTGGAAGAAGTTTCTCCTGCATCAAGGATACCTGTATAATAGAAAGTAGCCTTATTATCAGAGCCGACACTTGTCGGAAGCATCTGCCACTGACTGTTTGTGGTCGGAGTCGCTGTAGTAACATTATCACTCAGCTTGATGTAAATTTTAAGTACACCATCATCTTCACTTAAAACACCTGTAGATGCATTTGCTGCCGCATCATAAGCTGCCTTCGCAGCCGCAAGATTTGCTTCAGCCGCTGTTACCAATGCATCGGCTTCATCCTTGGTAAGATTTGCACCGTCGCTCAATTCCTTAGCTGCATCATAAGCACCTTTAGCTGTAGTATATTCTTCCTGTGCTTTTTTGAGTCTGCCATAAGCAGTATTAGCAGTTGATACATCGGTTTCAGAACCTAAAGCTGTCTGTGCTACTGCAACATCTCCGTAAGCAGTACCAGCAACAGTATCGGAATTAGAGCCTAAAGCGGTATTAGCATCCGTCAACACTTTTGCAAGACCATCAGTTGCAGCATCAATTGAAGCAGGAATAGTCGTACTGCCATAAAGCTTTGTTAACTCATCATCATATTCTTTCTGAGCGATTGCTTTTGCAGCCGCTGCAGCATAATAAGCATGAGCCGCATCAGAAGTTTGACTTTCTGCATATGTCTTGAATTGTTTCCATTCCTCAACAGTTAAGTTATCAAATGTGTGTGTGATACCATTCGCAGTAATCCAATTACCAACTTCTGTCTTAAAGGCATCAGAAGCCCCTGTATAGCTTCCTGTATATGCTGTCGCTGCACTTGTAGCAGTAGCAGTAGCAATATCAAGTTTACCCTTCAAAGAATCAGCAGTAGCAGTAGACTCATCATTAGGACTATCAACAGTGCCACCATACAAATTCACCAATGACTGATTAACAGCAGCTTGTGCTGCAGTTTGGTCAGCTTGTGCACGTGCCAAAGCCTGCTGTGCGGTACTCAAATTAGTTTTTGCAGTATTCAAATCATTTTGAGCAGTTACAAGAGCAGCTTCCTTTGCCGTAAGTTCAGTTTCAGCCTGTGTCAAACCTGAACTCGCATCACCCTGTGCTGCCGTTGCTTCACTATTGGCAGCATTTTGAAGTGCCTTAGCATATTCCAAATCGTGCAATGCCTTGTCATATGCATCAGCGAGAGCCTGGAGCTGACTCGCATTGTTTGATGCAACATTACCTGTACTATAAGAAGCAACAAGGTAATTTCCAGTGAGAGCATTAGTACCATCCATCGGGTTTGTTGCATAAGCCAAATCAACAGGATTGATAACCTTAGTCTCTTCTTCATAGAAACCAGCAGAAGCACTTGAAAGATTACCATCAGCGTGTACTGTATCTCCTGCCTTATCAACTGTGCTGTCAGGTGTTACTTGCAGATTGCTGATTTTATAGTAATTACCATTATCATAGTAATAGCCAGAATACTCAAAAGTTTCTTTAGCATCTCCAGCAACAGTAATCTGTCTTCTGAATACATAAAGTCCTGCTCCTCCAGGGGTAAAATCAGTTTTTGTAGGAACACTCACTTCTGCATCATCAGGTCTGATAACAATCTGGTCGCCCAGTTTATTGGTAGTATCAGAATCAGGCTTATAAGCCAGATAAGCACCTGCTTCCATGACATAGCGTTCTTCCTCACTTAGTTTAATAGAATTAGCTGTTTTTGATGTAGTAGCCTTTTCTGTTGTAATTGTCAACGCACCAGAAATTTCTTCCTTTACAAATGCACCAATATTACCTGTGTTGGTTGCGTAAACATCCTTCTTTACTTCCTGCCCAGGAATCCAGTTGTTGGGCGGGGTAAATGATTCGACGATGCTCACACCATAGTCAGCACTTGCACTCAGACGGTTCGTTACCTCATCTGAACTAGTGAACCATGCGAACGTACTTCCTGCCATAATGACAGCAGCAACACAAACTGCACCGATTAATGTCCTTTTTTGACGGTTAGTCTTTTTTTTCATACTGAAACACTCCTTTTTTAAAAAAATAGATATGACAGCTTTCATCACCCTGTCACACCATTGTGTAATTTTTATTATCCGACTTCCACCACAAAAGCCGGATAACTTTTTATTTTGCCTGGTTCTCTTCCCGGGAACTGATTTCTTCTTCATCACCACCAGAGGAAAAATAAATCGCCAGCAGTTTGAAAAATATTACTACCAGTATTACAAGAGGTATCATGAAATACCACCGAAGCTGAATAAAACGTACCACCATACCAAGCTTCGGGACTGCAACTGCTACTGTACCGATAACTCTGCTTTCATCTATCAGAAAAGAGTCTTCGGTATTGTTGGCATCACCCTTTGTTTTAAAACAAGTTACACCAGTACCCTCGTAATTTTCAAGCTTTTCAGTCACTCTATGGGTCAGATATGCTTCACTGTCTGAGGAAGGATTGAATGTAATAACATCTCCCTGCTGAATGTCTGTTGCATTCTTCAGTTTGACGATTACCATATCCCCCGTAACGAATTCCGGCTTCATAGAATCGGTCAGTACTGTATAGTAACGAAATCCGAAAATAGATTTTGTCGGACTCTGACTTACTGCAAACATAACCGCACCCACGATGATAGCTACAGACAGCAGATAAACGAAAATAGTCCGGAAAACCTCCACTATTTTGTACCCTGCACTCACAGGCTCACTTTTAGAATCGTGCAATGCCAGTACGCCTCCTTACTTAATCGCCGAAAATCACCCAGCATAAATCAGACAAGAAACCAGGTGCAAAATAAAACTTTTGTCTATTATTATTATACCATAATGCTAGGTATCTGTCAAGCTGTTTTGACCATATTGGTGATTCTGACGATTTTTTTGTGATATATGAAATATTTTGTCTCCTTTTTTTAGTAGATTTGTCGAAAAACTGGACAAATGAGGAATTATTTTTTAATTACTTTCTGTATTATTTAATCAAGATTACACATGGCTTAATTTTTTCTGATTAAAGAAAAATATATTTCAAAATAAATAATACTGATAAGATATACATCATGATATTGACAGAATTCTTCTTTCCGGAAGCCAGATGCAGAACTGTATAAGAGATAATGCCGATTGCAATTCCTTCTGAAATAGAATAGAATAACGGCATAGCAATCACACACAGATAAGCCGGAATTGCAGAAGCATAATCATCAAATTTAATATCTGTGATAGTGCTGAACATC
>SVNI01000089.1 GCA_015066975.1 Ruminococcus sp.
TGTACTATGATTATAGAAAATATCAGTGATGAAAAAAATAAATTTGCGAAATTCTGCCCTGTTTCAAAAGAAGTAAAAGAATATCAGGTAAGAATCGGCACAGACCCGCAGAAAAATGATATTGTTCTGGATAATCCCTATATTTCAAGCGAACATGCTATCATTTACAGGAAAATGGACGGGGAACAGGAAAAATGGTATGTCACCGACCCAAAAAGTACAAACGGTACTTATGTCAATCATAAAAAAATCCCTAAAAGAACAGAATATGAACTCTCTGTCGGGGATGTTGTATTTATTGTCGGCTATAAATTTATTATCTGTTCGGATGTTATCGCTGCTAATATTAATATCAGCAAATCTCTGAAAAATAATGCATTCACTAGTTTTACGTTCAAGAAATTTGAAAAAAATAAAAAGAAAAAACAGAAAGAAACAGAATATTTTTACAGGACAATCGACCTCGGCGAAAAAAAGCTGGAATTTGATGAAATTACACTTCTTCCTCCAGAACGGACAGCTATACGGGAAGAACAATCTATCCTGCTTTCTATGGGTTCGGCTTTCACTATGAGTACAGCAACTCTGCTGGTAGCAGCATATTCGGCAGTTGCTGCCTATTACAGAGGAACAAATATTTCTTACGTCGTGCCGTCGTTCATCATGGCTGGCAGTATGGTGCTTTCTTCTCTGATATGGCCGTCTGTTATCCGCCGACACAAAGCAAAAGAGGCTGCCGAAAAAGAAGAAATCCGTGTCCGGAATTATCAGGAGTATATCATGCAGCTTCGTGATTCCGTCAATGTCATGAAAGACGACGAAAAAGCATGGCTGTGCAGTCAATACCATACTGTTGAAGAATGCATGAAACGTGTCATCAACCGTGACAGATACCTGTGGAGCAAGAGCATCAATGATGACGATTTCATGAATATTGCAATCGGACTCGGCAAGCGGAATTCTGCTGTCCGGATTAAATATCGTGAAGACAGCGATACATTCTTTAAAGATAATCTGCGCTATGATATGTTACAGTTCGCAAAAGAAGACCAGGTTCTGGAAAATGCACCGATTACACTTTCACTCAATAATGGGTGTATCTGTGGCATCAGCGGCGACCCGGACTGTGCCTCGGAGCTTATCAGAGAAATGATAGTGCAACTGACTGCGCTGTATTCTTATGATGAACTGAAACTGGTATTTATCATCAAAGAAGAAGAAAAAGAGAAATGGGAGTATGTCAAGTGGCTTCCGCATGTGTGGAATAGTGACGGTACTTTCCGCTATGTGGCTTCTTCTGATGATGATGTCAAGGAACTCGTCAATGAACTGGAAAAGGAAGTAGAATCCCGCAGCAGCCGTAATGGAGAAGATTTCCCGAAAATGCTGATTGTTGCATTGGATAAAAAACGCGTGGACAGCATAGACATCATGCCGCTGATGATGAAAAAACGCAAACAGCTTAACATCAGTTTTCTGACTTCCTTCGGCATGTATAATTATAATAATTCAGAACTGATTATTGAACTCTCTAAGGAACAGGCTGCTCTGTATGACCGCAGAGAAAATACTGTAACAAGATTCCAGCCGTATCAGGTCACAGATATTCCCAGTCAGCCCGGCATGACGTTTGAAAATTATCTTGACAAAATCGCAAATATCAAGCTGGATATTTCCACAGAAAAATATCAGCTTCCGAAAATGCTGACATTTCTGGATATGTTCCGGGTTTCCAAAGTGGAACATCTCAACAGCCTGATGCGATGGAGGGAAAACAATCCTATCAAGTCGCTGAAAACTGAAATCGGTGTTGCGCCGTCCGGGGATACGTTCTTTATTGATATGCATGAAAAATTCCATGGGCCACACGGTCTGATTGCTGGTACAACAGGCTCAGGTAAGAGTGAATCTATTATCACGCTGATTCTCTCCCTTGCTGTCAATTATAGTCCAGAAGAAGTTGCATTTGTTATCGTGGACTATAAGGGCGGTGGTCTGGCGGATGCATTCAATGATGTCAAAGAAGAAATCATAGATGGAAAAAGTGTGGAAGTACAGTATAAACTCCCCCATGTCGTGGGAACAGTTACCAATCTGGATGGTGCAACTATTGAGAGAGCCTGCATCTCTATTGATACCGAACTGAAACGCCGTCAGATGCTGTTTAAAAAAGCGCGTAAGATTTCCAATGAAGGTACAATGGATATCTATAAATATCAGCAGCTCAGACGTGAAGGCGCAGAGCTGGAAATGCTTCCGCATCTGTTTATTGTATGTGATGAGTTCGCCGAACTTAAGGCCGACAGAAGCGACTTTATGGAATTACTTGTCAGTGCTGCACGTATCGGGCGAAGTCTCGGAATTCATCTTGTACTTGCCACACAGAAGCCGGACAACGTAGTCAGCCCGCAAATCTGGAGTAACTCGCGTTTCAAAATCTGTTTGAAAGTACAGGGCAAAGAAGACAGCAAAGCCGTGATTCACTGTCCGGATGCTGCCGAAATTTCCACAACAGGCCGTTTTTTCTTCCAAGTTGGCTATAACGAAGTATTCAGCATGGGACAGTCCGCATGGTGCGGTGCAGATTATCTGGAAGCCGAAGAATTTGTGAAAAAAGATGTGGAATCTGTGGAAGTAATCAGCAACACCGGAACGGTTCTGTATGAAAAAAGCCGAAAGCCGGAAATGATAGTTCAGGAAAATGCTCATGTTGTATCACAGTTGATTGCCGTCCGAAATTATCTGATTGAAATTGCAAAAGATATTGAAATTCCTCCGCTGTGGCGTACACCGCTTCCCACAAAGATTTCTCTGCGGCAGCTCTATGCTGAACTTGTGGAACATCCTTCCGAAAATTATATACCGCTTGCGCCTGTTATCGGCAAGAAAGATGACCTCTATAACAGAATACAGGATATCATGACTGTGTCGTTCTCAGAAAAGGGAAATCTGGTAATTTACGGCGCGGCCGGCAGCGGTATGGATATGTTTTTCACTTCTATGATATATTCTCTGCTTTACGGTTATACTCCGGAACAGGTGATTCTGTATGTGCTGGATTTTGATTCCGGTTTTCTGAAAACATTTGAGAAAGCTCCGCATGTGGGAGATGTCCTGACTTCAGAAGAAACTATGGATGTCCGGAAACTTCTTTCAGGCATCAGAGATGAAATTATCCGGCGAAGCAAACTGTTCTCGGAATATCAGGGCAAATACAAGGATTACTGTAAATATTCTGACGGCGAAAAACTGCCAAATATCCTGTTAATTCTGAATAATTATACAGAATTTCTCGAAAAATTTGACGGGGATGATATGGCCGAACTGATTTATATTATTCGTGAAGGTACATCCAGAGGAGTATTTGTCATCATTGGTACTTCTACTGTGAATGTGAATTCCCGTCTGAAACAGTATATTCAGCAGACATTTATGCTCAAGATGAATGACCCGACGGATTATCTCGGCGTACTCGGCAGAACAGGCGGTATCATGCCTTCTGACTGCGAGGGAAGCGGTATCGTCAAAGAGGAAAATATTACTTATAAATTCCAGATTGCTGATATTTTCAACAGCTTTCCAAAAGAAGATGATGAAAATACAATCGTCAATGATACTTCCAAAGAAGTCCGCGAACTTGTTGCAGAATTGCAGAAAAAATATCAGAATGTTTCTGTGCCTTCCTACAGATTCCATGAAGTTTCTGCTGAAAATCTGCTGAAAGAGAATCTCTCATGGAGTCATCTTCCTGTGGGTGCAGACGGGGAAGAAACAGTTTTCTATAATTTCAGTGATAAGTATATTACCTTTGTATCCTCGGTTTCCGAAGAAACACTGACAAAATTTGCAGGATATCTTGCAAAGGCTCTGTCCAGAGACAGCAGTATTAATGTTGCTGTGCTTGACCCTACCGGAACGCTTCGCCCTGATGATGATGTATACCGCTGTTATTCCACACTGCCGGAACTGGAAAAATGGAATCAGGAATACAAGACGGATATCGAATCCCGGTGCAAAAAACTTATTAAAAATGAAAAAGGCGATATCGTGATGAGTGAAGACACACAGCACGTTTATGTCATCATCAATTCATTTACTACTATTTCAGTTATGGATACGCTTAATGTCACATTTACCAACCTGAAAATGATTATCAATGAACTGCCAGAGATACATTATCATTATATTATTCTGGATACTCCCGAAAAGATGAACGCTGAACGTGGTGCTTACTTCCACATTGTCAAGTGTATCGACCCGAATAATGTATCAGATATCAGTACTCTGGATGTGGAAAAAAACCGTGCCTGGTTTGATGCTTCCGGTATCTGGCTGGGAGAGGGTATCTCCAGAGCAGGTTTCTTTGATATCGGAGGAAAATCGCTTCCGCTGTCTGCTTCTGAGGGCGTTTTCGTCCAGAACCGGAAAGCCGGAAGAAAATTCACTTGTTTTTCCTGATGTTCTGTGCGGTATTTTACAGCAAAAACTACAGCGAAAAACAGCAAAAATAACGGCAAAAAACAGCAAAAATTTTTTTGAAATTCTCAAATCAGCGCAGGAATGCCGTTTTTCAGAATCGAAAAAATCTAAAATAACTAAAATATTAATTGTGACATTTTTTGCATCCCCTAAAATTCAAATGTGGTATAATATACTTGTAAACCGGAGCAGAGAACAGCTCACGGAAAAATTTTAATATCTAGTTAGGAGGAATTAGCTATGGCAGACAATTTTATCCGCTACAGCGAAGGAACAGATACTGTTGTTACTGTTTCTACCCAGATTGACACACTCGGTGATGACTTTTTCAGAGAGTACAATGACCTGTATAACCTCGTGGAAAATGAACTTGCCGCCTGCTGGAAAGGTGAAGACTATGAAGCTTTTAAGCAGAAGGTGACCGAGGAAAAGCATTTCTTTGAATCCATGCGCGATGTCATCAGCGAATATGCTACTTTCCTGCGCAATACTGCAAATGCACATGATGCCCGTATGGAAGACAGCAAGAGCCAGGTACAGGCTAGCTGCAATTTTTGAGTAATTTCGCATCCTGAAAAAGCCAGAATCAAGCCTTCCGGCAATCATTCAAGAAAGGAAAATGTGTTACTGATATTACGGAAAAATCTGTAATATGTACCCTGCGTTAAAGGGGAATTTACGCCTTCGGAGTACCAGCCGGACATGTGCGGAACGTGCATGGGTACGTGGAACAAGGAATGAAACTGTTGAAATGCTTCACCCCTCATGAGGAGATTTCACAGTTTTCAGTAACGGTAATTATTATGGCAGCATCAGAAATTTTTGTAAATCCCGCGGAAATCAGAAACTGCTCCAACAGACTGGTCACAACAGCAGACCAGATTAAAGGCACACTGGATGACCTCGTGATTAAGATGGAAAGCACAGAAGCAACTTATCAGGCACAGAGTGCTACAGATATGAGAGATAAGTTCAATGAACTCAAGCCCGAATTTGAAAAATTCGATTCTTATCTCAGAAAGATTGCTACCTACCTGACACAGAATGTTGCAGAACCGACTGAAGTAACCGACCAGGTCGCTTCCCAGAATGTTGCAAGCATCAAGAAACCGCAATAAGAAAGTTGTGTTTGTTCACTGGCGGCAGTCTGTTCTGCTGCCAGTGAACAATTGTTTTATCAAAAGGGGGTAAAAAAATGATAGGAAAACGTATTGTATCTGCTGCAACCAGTGCAGCACTGTTAATTTCTATGATGTCCGTGTTTTCAGGATGCAGTCCGGAAGAGTTCTTTAATGGAAAATCAAATTCTTCTTCCGGTACGGCAGAAAATACTGCAAATGAAGCTGTACCCGCAGCATCACCTGTTTCTGACGGGGTTCTTACTAATGGCGAATGGCTCGCAATGGTAAATGATGCCTTTGGTATGCAGGTGGATGAAACTTCCGAAGACGGTGAGATAGAAGCCGCAAAAGAATGGGGAGTTATCGGCGAGGATGAAACTGTTGACCTGTCCGCACCGGTAGATGATAAGTTTGTAACAACTACCCTGACAAGAGCCGCAGGATATACAACACCTTCTTCTAGTGATGAGGAAGTCATTCAGGCCGCTATCACACACGGCATTATTACCAGCGCAGATACTTCTGTGTCTGCTCCTTCGCAGGCAATTGCTTCTCTTACAACAGCGCAGGAATCATGGAGTCATCAGACGTTTGAAGACAAGCGCAACATCCAGCTCGCTGAAAATGTTATCAATTACAGCGAACAGATTGATAATTCACAGGTGCAAATTACAGAAAACGGTGTTCAGATACCGTCAGAGTATGCCGAAACACTGACAAAGGATTCTGTTTTTATTGTTCCTAAAGATGAAGAAACAGGTCAGGGTGGTGCTTACAAGACTGTTGCTGTAATTGATAATGGCGACGGTACTTCTACAGTCAAGAGTGTTCCGGCAAGTGTACAGGAAGTATATCAGAAAATTGATGTATCCGGTCAGTTCGGTGTGGATTACAGCAAAGTAGAAGCTGTCGGTGACGGTGTTACTGTCAGTGTCGGCAACGGAGCAACAAATGTTTCAGCTTCTCCGGAATCCGGTGCAGTTATGCCTTTGTCCTATACTCCTGACGGACAGTTCACACAGCTTGGTGCAGGCTCTGATGCATCCGTTTCCTTTTCAGTAGACCTGGATGATGATTTCAGTGTTACTGCTACTCTGAGTGATGTGAACCTGAATGCGGATATCGACTGGGATTTTGGTTTGTTCTCCGGTCTGGATGTGAATCGCATCTATATGGCTGTAGACTATACCACAGAAGTGACTTTTGAGTCTGAACTCGCTGGACTGGATGAAGATAAATTTTCAATTGAGGAAGCTCTGGCAAAGAAATTTGTTTCTGAACCATCTCTGGAAGTCGGTAAGATGGCCATTTATATCTGTCCTGGTATTTCTGTTAATTTGAGAGTGAAACTTTCATTAGAAGCGAGCGGCAAGCTGGAAGTTAAAGTCACAACTGCCAATACCAAGGGATTTGAAATGAAAGGTTCTTCTTTCCGTGCAATTAACGAAACCAGTACTACACAGTCTCTTGCACTGACTGGCGAAGCTGGTGCATATATGACACTGATTCTGGCACTCAGTTTAGATTATCTGGTTGGTGAAGTTGACTTATTGAATTTGGAACTCAAAGTTGGCCCTACTTTGACAGCTTCTGTTACAGTCCATAATGCTGAAGGAACAGAGAAAGATATGCTTTGTATTGATGTCAGCGGTTATCTGAAAATAGAGCTTAAATTAATACTTCTGAAAGATTTGATGGAATTGCTGGATATGGAAGCTTCTCTTACGTTATATGACTGTGATGCAGATTCCAGTCCGATTAAATTCTTCGGTATCCATCTTGAAAACTTTAAGTTTACAGATGGCTGCACATTTGAAGAAGAAACAACAGAAAGTACAGAAACTGAAACCATTCCGGTAGGTATCTTTGCGCTGGAAGATTCTTATCTGTCAATTGATGTAGGGTCTTCTGCAACGATTACTATCAAATCTCTGCCGTCTGGTTATTCCGCAAGCGATATTATCTGGGAATCCAGTGACCCGTCGAAGGTATCTGTTGATGCAAATGGTAATGTAACTGCTGTTACAGCAGGGTCAGCAGGAATTACTGCAAAGACTTCTGATGGAAAGTATTCTGTTTCCTGTGCAGTAAACGCAAGGAATGTTATCAATGTAAGCTATCCCGCAAACGGATATCAGGCTGATAATTATGAAGCAGTTGCTGCATAAACCGTAATTCTTTAAAGAGAAATATTTAGTAGATATACTTTTGCAGGATGCAGAAGTATATCTACCTATTTTTTGATTATAAGGAGATATTTATGATATGAAAAAAATACTTTTATTGTTTGCCGTGTTCACATTTTGTATGTTTCTATATGGATGTAAACAGTCAGATATAGCATCTTCTTCTGAAATAGGGGAAAAGAATGAAATCACATGTGTTAAGATTATAAAAGAAAACAATGAAATTGAAGTTTCTGATGAAATCAATAAAAAAATTATGACGTTCTATTATGCAACGGATATTCAGACAGAAAAGCAGGTGGATAGTGCCTTTCTTGGATATATGACAATTGATTTTAGTGACGGAACAGAACTTATTGTAGATGAGAATGATGATGAAATTGCACTTCTAAAGTTAGATAATACTTCAAAAATTATTATTATTTCTTCAGAATTCAAGAATTATCTTCTAGCACTTTGAAGTTTGTCAGAAATTACGTCCGTTTCTGGCGCGTTAAATATTATGAAAAAGGAGTTATTATGATAAAATATAAAAAAATTATGAGTTCTTTAGTTTTGGCTGCATTTTTATGGAATCTAACAGGATGCAATGCAGAAAATTTCTTTTCTAGCAGTCAGGAACAGGAAGAAACTATCTCTGTTGCATCAGAATATGGACATGAACTTGACCCTGAAATTCATCAGCTAGTCGCTGACAGCAATTATAAGGTTGTCGATCAGAATGACGGCATTTTGTTTGAAACTGCACTGACTGAAGAAGAAGCTACTTCCGGTGCTGAAGTTGTTTTATTAGATTCCAGTCATCAGAAAAAAGCAACATTATATGATGATGGTACACACGGCGACAGAATTGCTAATGACCGTATCTATACCTGCAATTATAAACCAGAAATAACAAATGAAACAGAAATCACTTGTTGGGCTACTGTTGGAGATATTGAGACTGAACCAGTTACTATTCAGTATTTTGACCGGCTTACAGAAAACGATTTTGAAGAAGCTTCTAAGATAGGAACAATGTTTTCAGAAACTGTTACAGAATATACTGATGCAGAAGGTTATATTCAGGAAGAGTATCAGAATGATGCACTTCAAAAAGCTGGTGTACTAGCTGAAACATTAGACTTCCTCGGAAACTAAAATTGAGATTCAAAATTAATAATACCACAAATAAGGTTTAAACGTAAAAGATGAC
>SVNI01000090.1 GCA_015066975.1 Ruminococcus sp.
TGCATCAATACAGAGCATCTCTACGGCGGTACAGGCAACGGAAACTTCTTAGTCGGTGATATGGATGAGTTCGGCAAAGTCTACATGTCCACAGTTGGATGTGGTATTGTATACGGCTCACTGGCAGGAAGCACACCTGCTACTCCTGTGACAGACATGACTGTCTGGGGTGATGCTGACGAAAGCGGTGAAGTCGATATTCTGGATGTTATCACCGTGAATAAGGCATTGTTAGGAAAAGAAGAACTCTCCGCACAGGGACTGAAAAACGCCGACTTAGACCAGAGCGGAAAGCCGGATGCTACAGATTCTCTGAACATTATGAAATATATTGTCGGACTGCTGAAAGAAAGCGATTTTCCGCTGAAAAAGTAATTTCATAGTTTTTATCATGACAGACTGCTGTATTTATAATACAGCAGTCTATTTTTATTTTCATGAAAATTTCAGAAAGTTCTTGACAAAGCAAAATAAATATGCTATACTATAACTGTACTAATTCAGATAATACATCTATGACATTCAGAAAGAAGGTATGAGGCATGTTTGATATTGATTTAATGAGCCGTATTCCCATTTATGAACAGCTTTATCGAAAAGTTATCGAGCTGATTCTCAAAGGCATTCTCACCGAACAGGAAAAGCTTCCCAGTGTCCGCAGTCTTGCCACAGAACTGAGCGTGAATCCGAATACTGTTGCAAAAGCCTATTCGCTTCTGGAACGTGACGGCATTATCTATTCTCTTGCCGGACGGGGGAGCTTTATCGCTAAGCCGGATAAGCTCCTGGCACAGGAACGTGTACTGACGGATTTTGATACTGCTGTCAGACATGCGCTGGAAATCGGCATTGAAAAAGAAACATTGCAGAACCGTATCGAAACCATTCAGGAAAATCAGAAAGGAGAGAATGCATCATGATGCAGTTAAAAAATACAGTCAAGCAGTTTGAAGATTTCACTGCACTTGACAACGTGAATCTGGAAATCCCGAAAGGCACAGCGTTCGGACTGCTTGGCTCGAACGGTGCAGGCAAATCTACAATTCTGAGACTGTTCAGCGGAATTTACAAGGCAGAATCCGGAGAAGTTCTCATAGACGGCGAACCTGTCTATGATAACGTCAATGCAAAACAGAAGGTATTTTTCATCAATGATGAAACAGTTCAGTTCGGCGGATATACGCTCAAACAACTGAAAGATTTCTATAAACAGTTTTATCCGGATTTTTCAGAAGAAATTTTCGAGAGGCTGGAAAAAGTGATTCAGCTTCCCATGAACAAGAAAATCAGCACTTTTTCCAAAGGCATGAAGCGTCAGGCCATTGTAATTATCGGGATTGCCTGCTGTACGCCGTATCTGTTACTGGATGAAGCCTTTGACGGACTCGACCCGACTATGAGAATTATCGTCAAGAAAATGCTTTTCGATGCTATGTGCGAACGTGAAATGACCGTCGTGATTTCTTCCCATAACCTGAAAGAAATCAATGAAATGTGCGATACCGCTGCCTTGCTTCATCACGGAAAGATAGTTTTCAACAGGGAACTGGACAGTCTGAAAGGGGAAGTCCACAAGATTCAGACAGCTTTCAAAGAAAAAGAACGCATCTTTACAAGAGAAGATTTCCCAAATCTGGAAATTCTTCATTTTGAGAAAACACAAAGCATCTATCACATTATCGCCAAAGGCAGTGAAGAACAGATTCATCAGGCACTTGCACCGTTTGAGCCTGTTATCGCGGACTTGATTCCGCTGTCACTGGAAGAAATCTTTATCTACGAACTGGAGGTGCTGGGCTATGACAGCAAAGTTTTTGAATAATTATCCGGCTCGGAATGCGCTTCGCATTATCAGCCAGAACCGGAAATTCGCGATTGTAACAAGTATTCTGTATCTGCTGGGCATTCCGCTGATGATGTTTGCAGGTATGACAGAAGGATATCTGAGTGTTCTGAGTTCAGCAGAAAAAATTTCCGGATACAGTTTCAACTGTGAGCCTTATGTATTTATCGGCGGATTCTGTGCCGCGATTGCCGTTTTTCTGGGATTTTTCTGCGGAATCCGTGCTTTCGAGGACGAATGGAACAAGACAAGAGTAGATATGCTCTATTCCCTGCCCTTAAACGGCACACAGCGTTTTTTCAGCAACTATGCAGGCGGATTTCTCATGTATTCCGTGCCGTATCTGGTTTCTGTTGTGATTGGCTGGATTATCCTGCTGATTATGCTCCCCATGATTCAGCGGCTGGATACACTACCGGCAGAATATACAGATGAATTCAAACAGTTTTATTTATATTATTTTCTGGGAACACTCGGACTGTTCGCCTTGATGTGCCTGTATTATACTATCTCGGCAGTATGTGCGAGCTGCTGCGGAACGCTTTTCGAGAACATCTACACCAATCTTCTGCTGAATGCTCTCATTCCCGGCACATTTGCGGCAGTTCTGGCCGTGATTACTTACAATATTGAAGGGTTGGACTTTGAATATTCATGGGATTTCATCGGCTATATGAGTCCTGTAGGCGGTTTGATTTATCTGGCTTATCTTATACTTGACAAGGGATTCGACGGCTATACAGCAAATTATGACAATACTTACTGCGGTTACGGCGGAACACCTGAAAATCAAGGCATAATTCCTGCCTTTATCCGCTGGATTGTATGCATTCTTCTGCTAACAATTGTTCTGACAGTGCTCGCATGGAAACTCTATCAGCGCAGAAAAGCCGAACATGTCGGAAAACCTTTTGTTTACTCATGGATTTATTATGTCATTCTGACAGCAGTTACCATCTGCATTCTGTGCATCAGCGCAGTCGAAGATGATTTTATCATTGCAGTACTTCTGTTCAGTGCCATTGTCTATTTCGTGATGGAAGTCATCCGGAAAAGAGGTTTCAAAAAATTCTGGCTCAGTGTTGTGACCTATATTGCGACGGTTGCGGTGGCGTTCGGCGGTTATATCCTAATAACAGTTACTGATGCATTCGGCAGAGTCAGCTATATTCCGGCTCTTGCGACAGTGGCTTCTGCGGAAATTACTTTCAGCGGATACGGTTCAGGACGCTCTACACAATATGACCTTACCTACAAGGACAGAGAAACTCTCTCAAAAATTCAGGATTTCCAGAAAAATTATCTCCAGAATCACGATAATCTGACCGAAGAACTCAAAAACCTTTCTCAGGGTTATCACAGCCAACTGTATTATGATTATAACAGCTATGATTATTCCAGTATTTCCAGTGATTACTATGATAATTATAATCTTTTTAGCACGACAGTATTTACAGTCACTTATCACACCATCACCGGAACAAACATTCACAGAAACTATCAGCTCTATCATGATGAATATCTCGAAATCATGCAGATTTGCGCTAGCACAGATGCTTTCGCTGAAGCCAATGCCCGTCTGCTGAAAAACCGCCTGACAAGTGACGTTCAGGAATATAATGACAAAACCCATCAGTATGAAATTCCGGCAAATACTTCTTTCGAGGTCAACTATTTTTATAACAATGATACAGAATCCACACAGCGGCTCTATCTTACTGATGCTGAAAATACTATTACTTCTTTGGCAGACATCTATCAGGAAGATATGCAGAACCTCTCTTTCGAGAATTTATGCACAGACGAAATTCTTGGCTATATCCAGAGCCTTCCCGTTTATGAAAGCTGTTCCGGAACGGTTTCGTTCCTGAAAGGCCTCGGCTTTTCGGAATTCAATTTGCTGGATGCTCTCGGCAGTCAGTATAATACAGCGTATCAAAATATGCTGGAAATCAGAATTTTTGCGCCGGAAAATTACTGCTCCGGTTCGCTGAATTATCCGTCCTGCCTGTTCAGTACACAGTCTGAAATGTATCTGAAAGAAAATTCAGAAGTCTATCAGGATATTGTCATGATGTCGGACAGCATGACAACGGCGCAGTACTGTCCGGAACTGGCAGAAGTTCTCAGCCATGCAAGACGGCACTATATCAGCAGTGAGCCGTGTTATCTGATATATCTGAACGGATATGAATTCATGATTCCGCAGGAATATTCCGGCACTGTCGAGAATATGATAAAACTGGGCGATAATTACTATCACAATAAGCTTTGGGGCGGGTATAACTCGTATGCAAACTACAGCAATTCCGCAGGCTCTGACATTTACTTCTGATTTCTCCGCTCTCCTGTAGATATAGCAGAAACGGCACAGCAGATTCACGCTGTGCCGTTTTTGTCAGTTTTCGAGATTGACGATATTTCTGCCTTTTGCGTCGGCATAGTACACCGCACGGAACGTTCCGCCGTGCTGATGTTCCATACAGCAGATTATCATATCAGAGCGGTCAATCATCTGCATGTTGCGGATTAAGAAAGCTTCTTTCACATGTACCTGTGAAGATGCCGGACAGACTTCAATCTGATTGTACTGTGTGAGATATTCCGGGTTGCGGAATTCGCTTCTGTTGTAGGGGAGCACCATAATCAGCAGGGCGGTGTGATAGGCAGAATTCCGGATTGCCTGACTGATGACTTCTCCGGCGATTTCGTCAAACTGCCCGTCATGCCCGACAAGGAATTGTACATACTGCTTTTCTTTTATGAGCTTTTCGACAAGCTGTGCAAGTTCTGTGCGGATTTTATCCGGATTGCTGATATGCCTGTGTCCGAACAGGCTGACTGTAAAAATTTCCATAATAACACCTCTTGTTAAAATTTAAAATATGTATTTATATAATTATACGATATTTAACCTCGCATGTCAATAGTCATTGAATTTTTAACCTCGTAAAATTTTAATATACACAGTATAAAATAATAGAGGGGTGTGTATATGACTATTGAAGAACAATTTTCTGAACGCTTGGCACAGTTAAGAATGGAAAAAGGCATTTCCGCAAGAGAAATGAGTTTATCTATCGGACAGTGTGATAATTATATCAATGCGATTGAAAACAAAAAGAATCTGCCTTCTATGACGGGATTTTTCTATATCTGTGAATATCTCGAAATCACTCCGCAGAAATTTTTTGAATTCGATAACAAAAATCCTTACAAGCTTGACGAAATTATTTCCTATCTGAAATATCTTTCGCCCGAAGAACTCGAACATCTTACCGCATTTTTCAGAAGCATCAGCAAAAAGAAATAACCGGAACAGCACAGCAGATTCATGCTGTGCTGTTTTTTTAAATTTTTTGAAAAATTCTGTCACAGTATTCCGTTTCCGATTGTCTCTATAGATGAAAGCAAAATTGTACAATCCAGCTTACTATACAGGAAAGGAGAAAATCATGCAGGATTCTACCACACAAAGAAAAATTTTCGATACTTATTATCACTATATCTACGCGATTGTCTACAGAATTCTCCGCGGAACTGGTACTGCCGAAGATGTCGAAGAATGTGTGTCAGATGTCTTTGCAGAATATTTTCTCCGCTGTGAAACCGTCAATCCGGATAAAGTGAAATCCTATCTCGGCACAACCGCCAAAAACAAAGCCATTAATATCTATCGTTCTCTGACCCGGCATCCATCCGTTTCTCTGGATGATGATTCTGTTCCGGAACAGGCTTCCAGCGAAGACATTCACCAGATAACCGAACAGGAAGAACAGGCACATCTTCTTCTGGAACAGATTAAAGCTCTCGGCGAACCGGATGCATCCATTCTGATTCATAAATTTTATTATGACTGCAATTCCGAAGAAATCGCCCAAACGCTTCATATGACTGCCCCTGCCGTCAGAACCAGATGCAGTCGGGCACTGAAACGACTGAAAAAAATCCTGACTGATGCCGGAATCACACTTTAAAAGGAGGATGCAAGCATGAATCACAGAAAAATCAGAAAGACTCTCAGACATATCAGCCCCGAAGATGCTGAAAAAATCGGTGAAATCTGGGGCGCACCCCACAAGGAAGAAATCTGGAAGCGCATCAATGAAAAGACGAACTTCAAGGAGGAATCTTTTATGCAGAAAGATAAAGCTATCACGCAGAGCAAAAACAGAAAATGGACGGGGTATCTCGGACTTGTCGCATCAGTTGCATTATTCTGCGGTATCGTCGGCGGAGGAATCACATTTTTGAAATCCCGTCAGAATCTCCTGACCGCCGAAAATACAGTCCAGCCGAGCGAATACAGTCCAGCAGAAGCGGTATATTCTGCCGAAGAAGAAACGCTCCAGACCGAACCGGAAACCGTTCCGATGTTCGCAATGGGTCTGGAAACCGTGACCGAAACCACAACAACTGTTATCGAAACGGCCACACCGGAAACATCCGTCACAACCGTCATGGAAACCGTTCTGAAAACAGTCAGAACTGAGACAACTGCTGTTCCGCAGACACAAGCCGTTATCGAAACAATTCAGGAAACAGTCCCAGAAACTGCCATTGCAGAAACAAATATATCTGCCGAAATTCTGTCAGAAGCCGAGGCTGTTCCTGATATATCTGAAACAGCAGAAATAATAATTGATGCTCCGGCAGAAATTCCGGATGCAGGAATCACAGACGAAACGCCGGAAGATGTATTCGCCGGAACGTATTCCGAACAATATGCTCACCGAGGTGTGATTACTGTCACCAATAACGGCGATAACACTTATATGGTGCATATACATTGGGCGGGTTCGGCTTTGGAGTCTGCGGAATGGGAGTTCAGCGGAGAATTCAACGGCAGACAAGTGCTGTATTATACCGATTGTGTGAAAACACATGTTATCTATAATGAAGAAGGAAACAGAACAGAAGAAATCGAATATACCAACGGAACAGGTCACTTGCAAATTGCAGAAGAAGGAACAAAAACCGGACTTGTCTGGGTGGATGATATGGAAAATGCCGCTGAAGATGCATTTTTCATCAAAGAATAAAGCAATATCCGTAAAAATGGGAACAGGAGCAGAGAAATTCTGCTCCTGTCTGTTGTTTTCAGGATTTCGCACGGCTCTTGAAGATAACTGAAGCCGTCAGCCCGGCGAGCAGGGCGGCAGCAATTCCGCCGGATGCGGATGTCAGCCCTCCGGTCAAAATGCCAAGCGCACCATCTTCCTGAATGGCTTCCCGAACACCTTTGGCAAGCAGATGCCCGAACCCTGTCAGCGGAACACCTGCACCCTCTCCTGCGAAATCCACTAACGGCTGATATAGTCCGACTGCGGATAATATGACTCCGGCGACAACATACATTGTCAAAATCCGTGCAGGAGTCAGTTTTGTGAAATCAATCAATAACTGTCCGACAGCGCATATGATACCGCCGACAAAAAATGCTTTTACCAATGCAATCAGCAAGCCAATCCCTCCTGACTTCTTAATTCTACAAGATGACAGATTCCCGGAATACTTTCCCCCTGTTGGGGCGACATGGCGGACAATAATGCTCCTGTCGCAGCAAAAAGAATCCTCTGGAATTCATTGTTCTGCAATTTCGGCAGATAATAACCGCATAAGATGCTTGCAGAACATCCGCATCCTGAACCTCCAGCATGAGTATCCTGTTTTTGTTCGTCGAATATCAGTACACCGCAGTCCTGATGCTGTGCCGTGATGTTAATTCCCTGTTTCAGAAGCAAGTCTATCAGCAGAGGTGAACCGATATTTCCCAAATCTCCTGTAATAATCACGTCATAATTTTCGGGATTGGTTTTTGTATCCTGTAGATATCTCATGATAGTATCAGCAGCAGCAGGTGCCATTGCCGCGCCCATATTGGAAGTATCTGTCACGCCAAGGTCGGCAATTTTCCCGATACATCCGCCTGTAATGAAGGGCGCACCTCCCTCGGCGGCAACCACCACTGCTCCGGATGCTGTACAAGTCCACTGGGCGGTGGGAGTTCTCTGGCCTCCGTAGGATAAGGGAAATCGAAACTGTCTTTCTGCCGTTGAAAAATGCGAGGATGTCACTGCTGCGGATTTATTGGAATATCCGCCGTCTACCAGAATTCCGGCAACGAACAGGCTTTCCGCCATAGTGGAACAAGCTCCGTAAACGCCAAGATATGGAATTTTAGTATCTCTGACGGCGAAGCTCGAACCTGTACACTGATTAATCAAATCTCCGGCGACGATACAATCAATATCCAGTGGCTGAAGTCTGCCTTTCTGCAAGGCGAGATGCAAAGTTTCTGACTGTAGTCTGCTTTCCGCTTTTTCCCAGTTTTTTTCTCCGAAAGTAGGGTCTTTTTCGATTCTGTCGAAATAGTTCTTCATAGGCCCTTCGCCCTCTTTTTGTCCGGCTATGGAAGCAAAACTGCACAGCGAACGTGGCTTGTTAAAGACAATGCTTGAACCGATTTTCACACTGAAAACCTCCTTTTTGATTTTCTCTGTCCTGAAATAGTATTTCTGCAAAAGAAAGTATTATACAGAAATTCTATGATTATCTTTAAAAATTTTTTATACAGATTTACTGCATCGTATACAGCAGCCGGAAAGCTGGAATCCTGCATCCTTGAATGCCTTTCGGAAGTTCAGCCCTTCCGTATCGGCGTGCCACACATAGATGCTGCCGTCATCGGCAAGGCTGTCATACATACACTTATAGGCAGAGAGCAGAAAGTTATAGAAATCGCTGTCGCTCATGTTGTCGTTCATGATCTTGCCGGCGGTCTCCTCAACGTCCACATTGTAAGGCGGATCCGTCAGGACGAGGTTTGCTTTCTGTCCTTCAGTCCGGATTTACTGTAATAGCATTTTTTCATCCTGCTTTTTAATTCTTCCATTTCTTTTTCTATTGTTTC
>SVNI01000091.1 GCA_015066975.1 Ruminococcus sp.
TATTCAGGTGTTCAGCTACTGTGAACATCACATGGCTTTGATGTATGACATGTATGTGAATGTGGCTTATCTGCCTGCGGGAAAAGTCCTCGGACTGAGCAAAATCGCCCGTATCTGCGACATGGCCTCAAAGCGTCTTCAGTTGCAGGAACGTCTCGGAAATGATATTGCTGAAATCATTTCCGAAGCCACAGGTTCGCCCGATGTCGGTGTTTTAATCACGGGTTCTCACAGTTGTATGACAGCAAGAGGCATCCGGAATACTTCCGCCCGGACTGTCACCAAAACTTTTAAAGGCAGATTCCGAACAGAAAAAGAGTTACAGGAGCTGATTTTACCATGAAAGCATTAGTCTTAACAAGCGGTGGCGTGGACAGTGCCACCTGTCTGGCACTTGCCGTTCAGAAATACGGTGCAGATAACGTCCTTGCCTTAGCCGTTTTTTACGGTCAGAAACATAAAAAAGAACTGGAATATTCCAGAAAATTAGCAGAATATTATCATGTAGCATTCAAGACGTTGGATTTGTCCGTGATTTTTGCAGATTCGTCCTGTTCGCTTCTGGAACAGAATGCAGATGCCGAAATTCCAAAAGAATCCTATGCCGAACAGCTTGCCGAAACGGATGGCAAACCGGTTTCGACTTATGTGCCGTTCCGGAATGGCTTATTTCTGTCATCGGCGGCGAGTATTGCGCTGTCTCACGGCTGTGAGGTTATCTATTACGGAGCGCACAGTGACGATGCCGCCGGCAATGCCTATCCGGACTGTTCGGACGATTTCAACAATGCCATGAATCAGGCAATTTATCTGGGGAGCGGAAATCAGCTCCGGATTCATGCGCCGTTCGTGAAGATGACAAAAGCCGAAGTCGTCAAGACCGGACTGAAACTCAAAGTTCCCTACGAACTGACATGGAGCTGTTACGAGGGCGGAGACAAGCCCTGCGGTATCTGCGGAACGTGCCGTGACCGTGCCGAAGCCTTCCGGCTTAATGGTGTTTCCGACCCATGGACAATTTCTCATGAATGACTGGCAGGAAGGAAAGTATCTCCCTTACTGGGAAAAAGAAAAAATCCTGAAAATTTTGGATGAAAGTCATACCGTACGAAAAAAATTGTCATACATTCCAGAATTTTTCTTTCACGACCTGACATAGATGATAGTTTTATTACTCCCTATTATTTTTAATGTTTATATCGGATTATTAGCAATTGTATTGATTTATGGTCTGTATCTCGGTACATCTCACCGAACCGCTCTGGAACGAAAAATTGAAAAGCATCGCTTTTTGTTTCAGATGCAGGATAATATAGTACTTCTGAAATGTCAGAACGATGAAAAAATCTATCATTTTGATTTGCGAAAAGGAGAAATTTTTTAACATGCGTACACAAGAAGAACACGGCGATATTACCTTATTAGGCAATCAGCATACAAAATATGAATTCGATTACAAACCCGAAGTTTTAGAAACTTTCCCGAACAAGCACCCCGACAGAGATTATTTTGTCAAGTTCAACTGTCCGGAATTTACCAGCCTCTGCCCGATTACCGGTCAGCCCGATTTCGCAACTATTTATATTTCTTATGTTCCTGATGAAATCATGGTCGAAAGCAAATCTTTGAAATTATATCTGTTCAGTTTCCGGAATCACGGCGATTTTCACGAAGACTGCGTGAATATCATCATGAATGATTTGATAAATCTCATGCATCCGAAATATATCGAAGTCTGGGGAAAGTTCCTGCCGAGAGGGGGCATCTCTATCGACCCGTACTGCAATTACGGCAGACCCGGCACAAAATGGGAGCAGGTTGCATGGGACAGGCTCACTCATCATGATTTATATCCGGAATCTGTCAATAATCGCTGAAATTTTCTTGACAAACTGTCTGAAATATGATATGATAAATATATTATCAAACAAACAGAAAGAAGTTGTTCTCCATGATAGAACATAAAAAAATCAATCAGCTGGATGATTTTTTCTGTCCGCTGAATCAGCGCAGGGAAAAAGGAGTGTATTTCTACCGGATTAACGGATGCAACCCGGAAATCAGAAGCTTTATCCGCAAATATTATGATACTGCCCGTCAGCACGGCGTGGTACTGGAAGGCGGTATTGCCAACCCTACAAACCAGAATCTGGCTTACTATCAGGAGCAGATGGGCGCAGAATTCCGCATGAACGGTGACTTTATGGAAAGAAGTCTGAAGAAGTGGCTTCCGCGCATGAATTCCGAACAGTGTCAGGCGGTAGCAAATTCGGTTTACCAGACACTTGATGTACTCCGGCAGAACGGCAAGCCTGAAAGTGTTCTCAAGAATGTCTATATCAAGTTCATGTGCTGGCTGTATTATAAATTTGAACGCATTGTCAGCCTGCTGGGAACGGATAATCTGCCGAAAATTCTTTATGAAGGAACTGTAACCAATCATGAATTATTATTGATTTCCGTGCTGGCACATGCCGGATGTGATGTAGTTCTGTTACAGTATCAGGGCGATTCTGAATACCTGAAATATGATGCCGGGTCAAAATTTTCCGAAAAGCTGGAATTTCCAAATATGAAACCCTTTCCGGATGGGTACAGCCTGAAAACTGTCCGGCAGGAAATGCAGGACGAACTTAGCAGAAAACGGCTTTACGGAACACTTCCGGATGTGCAGAACTGCACGAACGCATGGCTTGCTTCTGGTGAAAAGCTTTTTGATGACATCAAAACCAATCCGCAGACAAGAGGCGATAACCAGAAGTTATTCTATAATTTGTTCTGCCGTATCGAAGGCGTAGAGCAGAAGCAGAACTATCCGAATCTGTTATATCAGTTATATGATGATTTGAAAACATCCGGCCGGCCGGTGATTGCCGTTGATACTGCACTTCCTGAACCGTCTCCGGCAGAAACCAATGCTGTTATGAGAGGGAATCAGCCGGCGAAAATCGACAATCTAATTATGGATTTCCTGCCGAATCTCAAAAATCCGGCAAATCTCCAGCTTGAACGGCTTGCCGTCAAGAGCTTTGTAGATGTCATGCTGGAAGCAGAGCATAAATATGGCATGAATCTGAATCAATTAAGCACTTGTGCAATTTATCTGATATGCTGGTTTCGGAAGTACCAGCCTGTCCTGTTTCACGGCTGGAAGCTGCCGAATCTCGGCTGTTTTCTGTATCTGGGCGGATGCCGGAACGAAAAAGAAGCCCTGTTCCTGAAATTTCTGGCACGGCTTCCAGTGGACATTTTCATTCTCACACCGGACTTGACAAATCAGAAATGTTATCTGGAAGATGACCTGCTTTATGCCGTTCACTATGATGAATCTCTGGATATTGCCAAATTCCCGACGGATATTTCTGAAATCCGGCTTGGTACAACAGCTTATCATGCCGAACGTGAGCTTGATACGATTTTGTATCAGGATTCCGGCATTTACAGAAATCAGCAGTATTCCAAAGCCAGTGCTGTCACACTTCAGACCACGCTTGAAGAAATTTCGCTCTACTGGAAAGAAGAAGTCAACATGAGGCCTAATTTTATGGTTTCTCATGATGCTGTTATGATTCCGGTTATCTTTGCAAAAGTTTCCGGCGTGAAAGACAGTGATATTCCAGCCTATCAGAATTGGGCAAGGGAACTCATGGCAGAAAGTCCTTTTATCATCCAGCGTGTACCCTATATCGGCAATCATAATATGATGAACCCGTTCCGGAATATTACTACAGAATTTCTGATGAACGGCAAGCTCCAGCGCGACCGGATTAAAAATCATGAAAAATATAAATATGGCTTTCTCAGAAACGAAATTCAGGAACATATGCTGGATAAGCTCCAGCTTTTGCTTGACCAGAGAATTATCAAGGGAACATTTGAAAATCAGGGTGTGGAATTCCTGATAGTTTCTGTTGCGCTGAATTTGGATATTCCTCTGATTCGTGAAATTCAGAAATTTGATTTCACAAAGAAAAATCCCAAACTGCTTTATGTCATGACCGGCGAAAATATGCCCAGTCAGGAAGATGCGATTATCATGGCATTTCTGAATCTGATTGGCTTTGATATTGTCTTTCTTGTGCCGACAGGCTATCAGTGTGTGGAAAGATATTATCAGAAAACCATGCTGGAAGAACATCAGGCCGGGGAATATTTATATAACATCAAAATGCCGAATTTGCAGAAATATGCCGGAAAACCGGTCAAAACCAATCCGTTCAGCAATTTATTTAAAAAAAGGAGTTAATTTTTATGGCTATCAATTTAACAAACCCGAATCTTCAGAAAGGAACTTCCGCTCCGGCTGTGACCGTACAGCCCACTGCAACCGAAGTCACCAGCATTGAGCCTGTTCAGCAGTATGATATTGTTGCTGATAAAGAACAGCTTGTGCAGAACATGGACATGCAGAAAATTGATGAACTCACCAGTCAGATTGATATTTCTGATATGGGAACTATCGTTTCATTCGGTTCACAAGCTGCCGAGGAAATTTCCAAAGCTTCTGATACTGTTCTCAATAACATGAGCCTGACACAGCTTAACGAAACAGGCGAAGTCATGAAGTCACTGTCCAAAATCATGGAGCAGTTCAATATTGACGAACTCAAAGAACCCAAGGGCTTACAGAAACTTTTCAACAAGGCACAGGCACAGCTTGAAAAGGTGCTCAAGAAATACAATAACATGGGAAGCGAAATCGACAAGATTTATGTCCAGCTCCGTCAGTATCAGGACGAAATCAAGACTTCCAATAAGAAACTCTCCACCATGTTTGATGCCAATGTCAATTTCTATCATGATTTGGAGACTTATATCTACGCAGGCGAACAGGGTTGTAAGGAAATTCAGGCCGCTATCGACCAGACACAGGAAGAAATGCAGTCTACCGGAAATCAGGATTTACAGTTCCAGCTTACTTCCTATCAGAATGCGCTTGCTCTGCTTGAACAGCGCGTACAGGATTTGCGCACTGCTGAAATCGTTGCTATGGAAAGCATTCCCATGCTTAAGACAATGGAATTCAGCAATTATAATTTATACAGAAAAATGGAATCTGCAATTATCATCACACTGCCGGTATTCAAGCAGGCACTGGCACAGGCAATGCTTCTGAAACGTCAGAAGATTCAGGCAGAAGCCATGTCCGAACTCGACAAGAAAACAAACGAAATGCTCATGAAGAATGCGCAGAACACCGTTGACCAGGCAAAGGCTACTGCAAGAATGGCTTCCGGTTCTTCCATCCAGATTGAAACGCTCGAAAATGCATGGAGAACTATCACTTCCGGTATTGCCGAAGTACAGCAGATTGAAGCAGATGCTCACAAGAAGCGTCAGGAAGACCAGGTACGCTTACAGGCTATCAAGAACGATTTCAACAAGAACTACCATGTTCCGGATAAAAAATAATGTCCCATATCAAGTTTAGACCGGAATCTTATCAGCTTACAGAAGATAAGCAGAAAACTGTCCAAAATATCAGCTTTCAGAAAATTGACCAGCTCACAAGCTTGATTTATATCAATAATCCGAATACAATTTTTCAGTTTGGAAACCATGTCGTTGAAGAACTTCTAAAAAATGCAGATATGGTGCTTTTGAGCCTCAGTATGAAAGAATTTGATGAAAAAACAGAAATGCTTTCTATATTATTAAACAATGTCAGTAACATCTCCGGAACATTTTTTCCGTTTGCAAAATGTCTGAAAGATTCTATAAGTTCCTGCCGAAAAACAGAAAAATGCTTTCAGAAATATCCAGATACTGACAAAATTCTGAATCAGTTTTTCACACAAGCAGATAGCTATGTGAAGGAATCTGAAAGCAGTTTCGAGTTATGTGAACGGCTTTTTCATGACAGTGTTGTGTTATATCACGATTTAATAGCCTATATTCTTGCTGGCAGACAAGGCTGTAAAGAACTTCAGGAAGCAATTAAGGAAACAACTGATAATGAACTGCTGGATATATACCGCAAAAGCATTCAGTTCTTGCAGGAACGTATAAAACAGCTTTCCACTGCGGAACAATTTACTGAAAAATTTATCATCAGTCTGAAAAGGATAATTCTCAAGCACTATGAATTCAGACATAAACAAAAGCATCTGATGAAAGTCAGCATTTCAGTATTTCGTCATATGTATGCACAGACACTTTTTTCTATCCGTCAGCATGTTGAAAAAGCTTCCGAACCAGATGCCTATATTGCAGAAGGATTCGCGATTCATACAGAAATGCTGGAAGCACAATGGCAGACAATTGTTGCAGAATTAAAAGAACTACAGTGGATTAAAAAAGGTCTCCGGCAGGAACATGAAAAAAATATGGCTGATTTAAAAACGCTGAAAAATACTTTCAGTGCAAATCGCACTTGAAATTTTTTGATAAGAACTCTAAACCGGAAAGCCCTGTCTGTTACGGCAGGGCTTTCTTTATGAAAGTGATGTGACATATCATGAATGAAACAGAAATCAGAAATCAGATTATTCAGAAATTATCCGAAATCGAACAGCAGGAACATGTAAAAATCCTTCATGCCGTCGAATCCGGTTCAAGGGCATGGGGCTTCGCTTCGCCGGACAGTGACTATGATGTCAGATTTATCTATCTCCGGGAAAAAAACGACTATCTGAAATTAAATCCTATGCGTGATGTTATTGAATATCAGCTTGATGATGTATTTGATATCAACGGCTGGGATTTCCGGAAAATGCTGTTATTATTATATAAATCCAATCCGACTGTATTCGAGTGGACACAATCGCCGATAATTTATCAGACAAGTGCCTGTTTCCAGAATCTTATCCCCCTGATAAATTCTTATTTTTCACCGAAAACAGGCATCTATCACTATCTTTCGACAGCAAAGCATAATTATCACGCCTACTGCGAAAAAGAACAGGTCAGATATAAAAAATATTTCTATGTGCTCCGTCCTCTGCTGGCTTGTTACTGGATTGCAGAATATCAGACACCACCGCCCATGCTGTTCTCAGATTTGCGTATTCTGCCACAGGCACAGAACATCAGCAGTCTGATTGATTTTCTTCTGGAAATCAAAATGCAGACTTCTGAACTCGGCACAGGTGCGAAAATTCCTGAACTTGATAACTGGATTCAGCAGAATTTTGATTCTGTCAGACAAATTGCAGAATCTTCTGCTGATATGCCGAGTCCCGGCTGGAATTCTCTGAATTCTGCGTTCCTGCAAAGCTTTTTATCTGCCGAATAACCCTTGACATTACCCGGCAGATGTGCTATAATAAGGCTATGTTAATACTTTAATATTCAAAAAATTAAGGATTGGAAGATTGCGCAATGAATTTAGAAGCACAAAAATCTGCACCTATTTATGAAGCTCTCGAACGGTTTCGCCGTCAGCGTGTTGTGCCGTTTGATGTTCCCGGCCATAAACGAGGCAGAGGCAACCCCGAACTCGTCAGACTCCTCGGAGAACAGTGTGTCTCACTGGATGTCAATTCCATGAAACCCCTGGATAATTTATGCCATCCGGTTTCGGTTATCTATGATGCCGAAAAATTAGCCGCAGATGCATTCGGCGCGGCATATGCCTATTTTATGGTGAACGGAACAACTTCTTCCGTGCAGAGCATGGTACTGACTGCCTGTAAAGCTGGAGATAAAATTATCCTTCCCCGTAATGTTCACAGAAGCGTAATTAATGCGCTTGTTCTGTGCGGTGCAGAACCGGTGTATGTCAATCCGGATGTGGATTCTCATATTGGCATTGCACTCGGCATGGAAATTTCACAAGTAGAACAGGCGATTCTGGCCAATCCTGATGCAACTGCTATTTTCGTGAATAATCCGACGTATTATGGAATCTGTTCGGATTTGCGCTCTATCGTAAAACTGGCGCATGAGCATAATATGCTGGTTCTGGTAGATGAAGCGCACGGCACACATCTGTATTTTAATGAAAATCTGCCTGTTTCGGCGATGGAAGCCGGAGCAGATATGGCAGCAGTTTCTATGCACAAATCCGGCGGAAGCCTGACACAGAGTTCACTGCTTCTGCTGAACAGTTCCATGAATACACGCTATGTCGAACAGATTATTAATTTAACCCAGACAACCAGCGCATCTTACTTGTTATTATCCAGTCTGGATATTTCCCGGCGGAATCTGGCACTCCGCGGAAAGCAGTCTTTCGAGAAGGTCGCTGGCATGGCTGAATATGCCCGTGAAGAAATCAACTCTATCGGCGGTTATTATGCCTATGGAAAAGATTTGGTCAACGGCGGAAGCATTTTCGATTATGATGTGACGAAGCTATCTGTCTATACCCGTGATATCGGCCTGAACGGTATCGAAGTCTATGACCTGCTCCGTGATGAATATGATATTCAGATTGAATTCGGCGATATCGGCAATATTCTGGCTTATATCTCAATCGGGGACAGGATTCAGGAAATCGAACGGCTTGTTGGTGCGCTGGAAGATATCAAACGGCTCTATTCCCGTGATGTTTCCGGTCTGCACAGTGCAGAATATATTACGCCTATTGTGGCGACCACTCCGCAGAAAGCTTTCTATTCCGAAAAGGAATTAGTACCCATCCGAGAAACCGCCGGAAGAATCTGCGGTGAATTCGTGATGTGCTATCCGCCGGGAATTCCGATTCTCGCTCCTGGGGAAATGATTACAAAAGAAATTATAGATTATACTCTCTATTCCAAAGAAAAGGGCTGTTCCATGCAAGGGCCTGAAGAT
>SVNI01000092.1 GCA_015066975.1 Ruminococcus sp.
AGCAGAGAACAGGTATTCTTCGATTTCGTCGTAAGTATATCCCATGTGACGGAGACGCAGAATCTCCATTTCCGATACACCGAAATAGCCGCAGAGGTCGAGCAGGTCGGCATAATTGGTATCATTCAGCTTGTTCAGTTCTTCTGCTGTCGCATCGTCATATTCATAGTCCCATCCGGTGATGTCGCTGACGGAATATCTGAAACGGGAGTTGCCGAATCTGGAATTGAATACAGACGGTACACGGAATCTGTCACGGCTGATTTTTCCATTGTGGTCGATTCTGAGAATATCTCCTTCATCGGCTTCGATAACCTCATAGTGCATCCAGCGCAGGGGAGTATGTTTGAGTGCTGTCTTCATGATGCTTGCTGTGGATGAATATACATAGAGTTTCAGTTCAGGAAAGTAGATAAGATACAGCGGAGAACTGCCTTTCACGAACCAGAGAGCGTTGGTTTCGTCCAGGATTGTGAAGGTGAAGCTGCCTCTCACATCCTCAGCCATATTGCGGAGTGTATCGAAGTTGAGTTCTTTTTGCATTTCAATCAGCTGCACGGCAACATAGGAATCAGTTTCGATGTTTGTAACAGGAAGCTGCTTGTCTCTGCGAAGCTGCATGTCATTATGAAGTACGCCATTATGAGCAAAGGCGAAGTCCATATCAGCATGACCCCTGAACGGATGATTGTTCTGATTGAATTCTTGGCTTCCTTGTGTGGTGTAGCGGACATGTCCCATGACAGCATAGGTGTGATTCGGGAGTCTGAACTTCATCTTGTGGGCGGGCTTGGGACGCTTGTAGATGGTCAGCTGATTATCCTTCATGTAAGAGATACCGCTTGCATGGTCGCCTCTAACCTCGGATGCGTTGGCAAGAGCCTGGATGAGTTTCTGTAAAGCTTTGAGCGGAATTCTTCTTCCGCAGTCTAAAAATCCGAATAATGCGCACATAGTTATTTAGCTCCTTTCAGTTCGTTGATGATGGCACGAATGGTGATGCGAATCACTTTCCATGTGAAACGCAGTACTTTGAGCAGTTTGGTTTTCATCAGATTTCCTCCTCTTCGTTTGTGATTTCATTGATATACAGCTGTCTTTCCTTCAAATACTGGATTAACTCTGGATAGGTGATGCGGCTTACAAATTCTGACCAGGAAAGAGCCTGTAATTCCTCATCGTCAAGGTTCATAGCAGTTTCACAGATTATGTCTACCAGCTGGAGTGCTGCAAGCAGGGTATTCAGTTTGAGCGTGCCACGGAACAGCCGGAATTCAATCGTGTTGTGATTGCAGAGATTTACCGCATAATATCGGCCATAATCACTCTTGGCTTTTGACATCACTTCGGATGGTGAAGGCTCATATCCGTGACGTGCAGCCCAGCGGTTTAAGGCACTCTCTGTTCTTCTGGAAAATTTTACCATTTCTAACCAATGATGTTCCACAAAGTACAAGATTCTGGAGATAACTTCTTCCTGTTCGTCCTCATCATCACCAAAGGCATCACGGTTAACATGAACGTGTAAGCCGCAGGTACTTGTCTGATGGGAACGATATCCCATATTTACAGCCGTTTTCAGAATGTCTTCCCACTTGAATTCGTGCAGGTGGTAGTTGATTGTCATAGGATGGGTAACAAGCTCCATGCCGTCATCAAGGCTGCTGTCGGTCTTGATATAGAGACGCTGCTCCTTGCTGTCATTGGCAATGTCGAGAATCTCCTGAGCATTATCGGAGTCTCTTCCGCCTTTGTCAATTTCCAGCTCTACACCAAGAAACCGCTTACCTTCGCCATAAAATACAGGTAACGGCTTATAAGAATAATTTCTGATTACATGAGTTTTCTCATAATAGCATCTGGAGCAGTAATAGCAGTCATCATATTCGTGCAGGTCATCTCTGTGAATCAAATCATCACAACTGTCGCAGTGAGCGTAGAATTCATTAAAACAGGATTCACAGAGGCATCTGTCATAGTCCGAAGCGTAAACATCACTGTCATAAATCAGGTCGCCGCAGCACTCGCATCTGGAGCATTCGTTGTTGGCACAGCTGTCACAAATAGGGTTATCGTAGACGGTTGAATAGTAGTCAGTGAGAAGGGGTTCACCGCAGCAGGTACATAAAGTTCTTTCTTCTTCCATGAAAATTCCTCCTAAAGTAATAATATAAATTTATCAGCCGGGCGAACCCGGCTGATATTGGCTTATTTGTGGATGATATAATTGATGATTTCGATTTTCAGCAGAATCAGCTGATTCTTTACAGGTCTGATAATGCGGACAAGCATTTCCGGAACATTTACCTTCGGACTGCTGATATTTTTGTGAAACAGGTTCTTGATTTTCTTTCCCATGATTACATTTCCTCCTCAACGGAAACAGGTTCATTGATGTATAGTCTTCTTTCTTTGAGATAGCGGATTAATTCCGGTTCTGAAATATAGCTGACGAATTCTGACCAGGACATATTCTGCATTTCACTGTCAGTCAGGTTATAGGCAAGGAAACAGATTCTGTCTACCAGTTGTAAAGTCGCCAACAGAGTATTCAGTTTCAGCGTACCTCTGAACATTCTGAATTCAATAGTATGACGGTTGCAGAGATTGACAGCGTGATATCTGCCGTAGGTGTATTTGGCTTTGTTCAGCAGTTTTTTCGGAGTAGATTCATATCCGAACCGGGCAGCCCAGCGGTTCATAGCTGATTCCGTTCTTCTGGAAAATTTCAGCAGTTCGTTCCAGTTCTGCTCCACAAAGTACAGGATTCTGGAAATTGCTGCATCCTGAGTAGCCTCAGTACTGCCGAAATAATCACGGCTGACATGTACATGCAGTCCGCAGGTTGAAGTTTGATGAGAGCGATAACCAAGCTGTACAGCTTTATGAAGCACATCTTCCCAGTGGAATTCGTTCATGTGATATTCGAGCGACATGGGATGTGTGACAATCTCAAATCCATTGTGCAGACTTCCGTCACTCTTGATGTAGATGTGCTCGTCAGTGTAATTGCCTTCTTCAAGGATTTCCAGGGCGTTATCATCATCATGACCGCCTTCATCAATTTCTAGTTCTACGCCGAGAAACCGCTTGCCTTCGCCGTAAAATATCGCTTCCGGTTTGTATCCGTACTCACGGATAGTATGATTCTTCCGGCTGTAGCAGTCGTAGCAGAAGTCCATGTCGTTATAAGAATAGCTGTCATCCTGATGCAGGAGCATTCCGCAGCAGGAACAATGGAAATATTCAGATTGATAACACGAGCGGCACACAAAATGTCCGTCATCCATAATAGCTTCGCTGTTATAGATAAGCTCGTCACAGCATTCACAGCATCCGCATTCATGTCTTCTGCAGTCGTCGCACACGATGTCATCACCAATCCAGGAATAATTCTCTCCTTCGTGGAGGGTTTCACCGCAGCAGTCGCAGTATCTAATATCTTCTTCGTCCATAATCTTTCCTCCTCTGGACATAAAATTGACCCCTGCCGTGCAGCAGGGGCTTTGTTCGGATATTCGGTCAGTTGTCAGAAAGCAGTCCGGCAATGTCATTGAGCTTCTCTGCCTATTCTTTGTCAAGTTCCTGTTCGCAGAAGGCGTTGAGTTCGGCTAAGGCTCTGCCGTACTGCTCCTTGCTGCTGATTCTGGTGTCGAAATGTTCTGCCAGTTCATCGAGTATGTTCATTTGAATCACCCCTTTCTGAAATAAGATAAAATGATTACCCCTGCCGTATGGCAGGGGCAGTTTGTTGGGTATTTGGCTTGATTCAGTACTCCTCAGCCAGAAGCATTGTTGAATATTCTGCGCTGTCGATAACGTAGACTTTTGCTGATACGGGACGAAACATGGGGATGAAATAGTTCATCTTGTATTCCGGCTGTTCGGATTTGTGGATGATATACTGCATACCGCCAATGTCATTCAGCTCGAAAATCTGGAAATAGTCTCTTTCACCTTCCGGCAGACGGTCGATACAGTTCCACATAAAAGCCTGAGTCTCAAACGGAATGGATTCATTCACACCTCTGGTCAGATAACGCTGGTTGTCAAACATGGCATTCACTCCCTTCCTGGAAATTATCATGAACATATCTGCATTCATGATTCGTAATAATAATATATATATCAGATTACAGAATATTAGATATTGTATATTACAATATGATAAGAAGGGAGCGAAGCGACCGCCTGTATGTAAATATTAATTAATAAATAAAGAGATATTAATTAATAAACGAGGACATATAAGTGATACTTATGCTCCGTTCAAATAATAATATTTATAAGGAGTGATTTCTTATGAGAAGTCAGACAGAACAAAAACATCGGGTTACGTCCATACGGACAACAGAGGATCAATATCAGCGAATCAAAAAACAGGCTGATGAAAAGAAAATGACAGTGAGCAACTATCTGGCTACTGTCGGAGAACACGGAAACGGACTAACTCCGGAAGTAATGGTGCGTTTGCAGAATATCGTGAGTGAAGCGAATGCTGCTGTGCAGGAATACGCACCTGAAAGAAATCAGAAAATGCAGAAGGAGGTGAATCAATTATGGTCGTTGTTAAAGTAATCAGGAATATGGACACACCGGAGCAGCATCTTAAAAATGCAATCGGATATATTCATCACAGAAATAAGGAAAATGTAGAACCTCTGTCTCTGAGCGGTAATGGTGTGGATTATGTTTCACCGCATAATACTTATCAGCAGATGATGGATGTGAAACAATATTACGGAAAAACCAGCGGGAATCCGTTAGTACATCTGGTAGTTTCCTATGATAAGAAAACAGCACCGGATGCTGAAACTGCATGTCAGCTGACGGAAAAGATGGCAGAATACTATCAGGATGAATATCAGACAATTCGGTGTACACATAAAGCTGACCATGAGGCTTCAAATTATCATAGCCATATCGTCATTAACTCTGTTGGTTATCAGGACGGAAAAATGATACATACCGGTATTGATGAAATGAATCAGTTCTGTGATTATGTATCTGATACGACAGGTGCAGAAACAAGATTAGTGTTTGAGAAAACTCATAAAAATAAGAAGTAACATCGATAGAAACAGCCCGGCAAACACCGGGCTGAATTTTCATGATTTATTATGATTCGTCTATTAGTTCCCATATTTTCAAGGCTGCTTCATGAAACTTTTCTTTTGCGGGTTCCCAATATTCCGGAGATAATATTTTCTCCATTTGATGATAATATTTTTCTTTCATCATTTCTAGATAGGACAGAGAATTTTTATAACAGTCATGATTGATTTCCTCAATCAATTTATAGATTTCTGAATATCTGTCACAGGAATCACCAAACCAGCTTTCATTCAGCCGATAAGTTTCAATGAGTTCTTTACTCAGGTCTGTAAAATTGATATGATACACAGTATCAAGCATTTCAGACAGATTCAGGATATATTTTGCAGCAAAGTAATCTATGAAATACGGCTGTGTGAATCGGATTTTTTCTTCTGTTTCTGCTAGAAAACCAGAACATTCCAGAAGAAGAAAAATAAAACTTCCCTGTTTTTTCTCTTGCAGAAGCAATTGGTTCTGAAAGTGTTTCGGAGCAAGAAAATCTTCATAAACAACGGAATTACAAAGATACATTTCAAAAGCCGTATTAATCGCATCAGATAGGTCAGAACTGCTAAGTTCTTCTGTATGATTTTGGAGCATATTACGGACGGCAATTGGCAGAGCATACTGAACTAAAAAACGCATCATCTGATTATCGGGTGCATAGTTCATAATGTAAAAATCCAGAAGTTCTCCTTTTGTCCGAAGTGAATTGTGTTCAAGAAAAAGATTAAGGAATACCGGCACTTTTAGTAATTCTATAAGATTCTGAGATTCTGCCAAATCAGCAAGTGATTCTTCCGGGATTCCACAAAGTTCAAATTTCTGGAAATCTTCAAAAAACGTATGAGCAGGAGTAGTTCTGCTTGTCAGAAGGATTCTTACATTTTTCAGATTCTGGTGAATCCATTGCAGTTCCTGAATGAAAAAATCTTGATTTTCCGGAATAATTTCATTCATACCATCAAGAAACAATACATAATCCGGCTGGCAGTCAGCAGGAATTTTTTTTAGAATCTGAAACAGTTCTGTCAGTTTCTGATGCACAACAGATTCTGTTTCACAAGCAATACAAGCATCATAGCTCTGATAAAAATTCTGATAGTGATATTTCAGCAGAATCTGTATCAGAATCCAGTGCGGCACGTCCGGGCAATATTCTGATAAAGAAATCAGAAAACAAGCTGCTTTATCATCATGATTCCGGATTCTTTCCCGTAAAAATTCTGACTTTCCGGTACCTTCAGAGCCGTATAAAAGCGAGTGCTGATGAAACTGATTCCAGAAATCAGATTCAGAGAGCAGACGATTTTCCTGATTTTTCAATTGCAAAGAATAACGACAGAAATCAGCCTGACTTGTCGATTCTGCATTTTTCCGGAGACTGTACAGCAAATTGACAGGAGCATCGAGATTCAGTTCTGATTTCAAAACGGAATATTCTTTTCGGAAAGCATATTCATCAGAATCCGTCAGCAGAAATACATAAAAAGATAGTTTGGCAGGCAGGGCCAGTAATTCGACAGATTTCGCATTTTCAGTATTTCTGGACATCTGAACTTGATACCACAGCCCGACAAGCAGAGCTTCTAAGCATACCTTTTTCGGATGTGCATAATTCCCGAAAAATTCAGATTTATTTATAAACTGATTATCATAGAAAATCAATCTGCTGTTTTCATCCTGATGCAGAAATTCAAGAAGGCTATAAACCAAAGCAGTATATTTCTGATGATTCAGATAATTCCGGCAGAAAGCATTCATCCGTTCCAGATAGAGTTTATATTCGCTACTGTTAGGCTTTTCCTGACCGCATAATCTCTGAAATTTTGTCAGCTTTACGCCGTAAATTTCATCAGGATGCGGATATTTCGCTGAATTTTTCACCAGCCTGTCAGCGATGCGGTTCAGTTCCTTGTCACGCTCACTGCCGATTTTGATAGTGAATAACTTGATAATATCACTTTCATTATCATCCGATAGAGTGGAAATCAGCTTTATCAGGAACATGCCGTTGCTGATTTTTCCCTTGCCTTCACGCTTGGCTTTCAGCAGTAACGCCAGAAATGTATTGACTGTCAGCATGATAATCCCCCTTAAATTTTGGATAAATTCAATGAAATTACGGATAAATTTGTTCCAAAACCATGTTACAATAGAATTACAGAAAGATTCTGTTCTGATTGTATCATATCGGAATGGAAAAGTCAACAGGAAAGAAGGAAGTCGGGATGACTTGTACAATTGTAACAAATGGAAAAGAATTACAGTCTTCCTGTCAGAATGAGGAAGAAAAGCCGGTTCTGACAATCAGGCAAAAGCTGCTGGGCGGACTGGAATCGCTTATCTATGCTGGATATGATGAGTTCTGGCTCAACTGTGAATATGGTGTTCCGCTGTGGGCAGCGGAAATGCTCAGTGAACTGAAAAGGAATTATGCTTTGAAGCTGCATATTACAGTTCCCTATGAAGAGCAGACAACAAACTGGACGGAAAATCAGCGTGACAGGTATTTCAGAGTGCATCAGCTGGCAGATAGTGTCAAGCTGATACATCATCAATGGTGCAGTAGCTGTTATGAGGATGCAGAAAAATATATGCTGGAACACAGCGACTTATTATATGTATTCGGTTCTCAAAAAGATAATCTCAGTGCTGTCAGAATGGCGGAAGCTATGAGAATAAGCGTTCTGTTTTTTGATGATAATCTGTAAAATGTCTGGATGAAAAAGGAGGAGTTTATTATGGCAGAGCAGGAAAATAATAAAATTCAGACTGGAGCAAAAGAAGAAACACAGAATTCAGCGGTGTCTTCTGCTATAGGAATAATTGTTCTCGTCGTTTTGATTGTGCTTGTGGCAAAGTGGATAAAAGAACTTCCTTCTACAGAAGAACAGTATGCTGAAACTATCAGTGAAATGGCAGAGGCAATTCAGAATAATGACGGAGAAAAATTAGCTCACATTAATTGTACAATCAAAATGATGGATAAAATTCCAGCACAGTATTTTCAGCGAATGACTGATGCAATGAACAATAGCTTTGAAAAAGAATTCGGAGAAATTACATATGTTTCAATTGAGCAGTATAATGAAAGAAAACTGGAACAAGACGAGAAAGAAACAATAGAAAATTATTACAGAAGTGCTTACAGTCAAGAAATCTATATTCAGGATGGATATGAAGTCGATGCTTATCTTGTTATAAATGGAACGAAATCCAAAAGAAAAGATAATGTGAAATTTGATGTGGTTCTTATCTCAGGCTCTGGCTGGAAGCTTCCTATCAGTACTTATGATGTGATTGCCTATGATATAGAAAAGGCAAACTGAAAAAACACAAATAAGCCTGTGATTTTTTAAAATTTCACAGGCTGACTAAAAAGAATCTGCTTTCGCAAATTCCGGCAATTGACGTGATAAAAAATCGCTCTAAATTTTATTATATTATACCATATTTCTATTAAAA
>SVNI01000093.1 GCA_015066975.1 Ruminococcus sp.
CAAAGAAAACCAACTGAAAGTATTATTATATCTGCTCCGGTATCCTGACAAGCAGTTTTCCGCCTCACAGATTGCTTCATTTCTGCGGATTTCGGAAGAACAGGCGAATGATGCGCTTGACTTCTGGTCACAGGTGAATATTCTGGAAGAAAAATCCGAAGGCCGACAGTTGGAATTATTTCCATCTGCGCCGTCTCCAGCCCCGAAGCCTGTTCCGGCGGTGCATGTGCAGGACATGCCTTTTTCCGTGCCTGTGCCTGAGCCTGAACCCGAACCGCCGAAGCCTGAACCGGCAGAAAAAATCCCGAATCCGCTGGATAAAAGCCATCTGGGACTAATCGACTTTTTCAGCAATGAAACCATCCGGGAGATGCTGGATGCTTCTCCGGAACTGCGGAAGCTTATCCGCATTGCCGAAACACAGTATTACAAGATTACCGTCAATGCCACACAGGCGAACTCTCTCATCTGGATGTACAGCTATCTGGGAATGCCGTCGGAAGTGATTCTGATTTTATTGAAATACTGTTCTGACATTGAAAAATGCAACCAGCATTATATCAATAAGCTTGCCATGAGCTGGTATGAAGACGACATCATGACTCCGGAAGATGCCCGGCGCAAAGTCAAAGAACTGATGGAATTCTACACTTATCAGAATTACATCTGCCGTGTGTTCGAGATGGATGCCCGCCCGACGAAGAACCAGAAAGAATTTATCGAACTCTGGCAGCCAATGGGCTTTTCAGAAGAAATGCTCAAATATGCCCGTGATTTGTCCGTGGAAGCCACCGGAAAAGTCAATTTCAAATATATCCACTCGATTCTGAGCGAATGGCATGAAAATCAGATTGCAGAGCTTAAAGATGCCGAAAAAAATCATGACGAATATATCAAAAAACTGCTTGCGAAAAACAAAAAGGGCAGTAAAAAGAAAAAACCCGTCAATGACATCATCCGTGAACAGGAAATGGAAGAAATCAGCAAATATCTGGATTTAGTAGATTAACCACAGGAGGAAATTTTTATCATGAACCAGCAAGTCTTTGAGGAAGCTATGAATACCATCTCTGCCCGGCGCATCCGTGCAAAAGCCGAAAATGAACGCCGTTATCAGGAAATCAACCGCAAAATCCCTGCACTTGCCGAAATTAACTATCAGCTTGCGCAGACAGCATCCCGGATTCTTTCCGGCGAAGATATCGAAACCGTCAAACGGCAGAATCTTCAGGCACAGCAGTATGCTTCCCAGCTTCTGGAGAATCACGGCTATCCGGCAGATTATCTCGACATGCACTACACATGTGAAAAATGTCAGGATACAGGTTTTTTCGAGGGCAGATACTGTTCCTGTCTGGAAAAGCTGATTTCTTCTGTCAGCATTGCACAGATGAACCGGACAACCAAGCTCCAGCTCAGGACTTTCGAGCAGTTTTCGCTGGAATACTACAGGGGCATCATCAAGCAGAACGACAAGAAGCAGGAGGTCAACTGCTATGAAAAAATGGCGGAAAACCTGAATTTCTGCCGGCAGTATGCCACAAATTTCAGCACGCATTCCCCCAGCCTGCTGATTTACGGCAGAGCCGGAGTCGGCAAAACGCATCTTTCGCTTTCTATCGTGACGGAAATCCTTGGTCAGGGCTATCAGGTGATTTACGATTCCGCCTGTGATTTGTTCTCACGAATCGAACAGGAACACTTTCAGCGTGAAAAGCCCGAAGTCAGCACGCTGGAAAGCGTTCTGAATGCAGAACTTCTCGTTCTGGATGACTTAGGCACGGAATTTCAGACCAGCTTTACAGATTCTGTTGTGTATAACATCATCAATACACGAATCAACAGAAGCCTGCCGACGATTATCACCGCAAACATGAGCAGTGATGCTATGGCGGATATGTATTCCCCCCGGATTGTTTCCAGACTGTTTGCTGTTTACAAGCCCATGCAGTTTATCGGCGAAGACATCCGCATGATGAAAAAACGAAACAATAACAGTCAGTATCTGTAAAAATTCCGGCCTGCAATCTTGAAAATCTTTGTGCAGAATGTCTCTTGCAAATTCCGGAAAAATCTGTTATGATAATACCATAATCGTGCAGAAAGCGTAAGTCCAGATTATACGCTTTCTGCATGTTTTTTTTATTTTCTAAATTTTTAAAGAGGTGTTTTTCTTGAATTCTCAGAATCAGAACAAAATGGCAGTCATGCCCGTGCCGAAATTACTGCTTAATATGGGTGCGCCTATGATTCTCTCCATGGTATTGCAGGCGGTCTATAATATCGCAGACAGTGCCTTTGTCTCGAATATGAAAGGCACAGGCGCAGAAGCTTCCAACGCGCTGACGCTGGTCTTTCCGGCGCAGATGCTTATGGTCGCATTCGGAATTGGCACAGGGGTGGGCATGAATGCGCTCGTCTCGAAATGCCTTGGTCAGAAAAATTCCGAAAAAGCCGGAAAAACCGCCGGAAATGCCTTTTTCCTTGCCGGAATGATGTATCTGCTCTTTGTGCTGTTCGGCATCTTCGGGGTCAAGTCCTATGTCATGTCGCAGGCATCTGCCGAAACCAGCGCACTGACACTGGAAATGTCAGTATCTTATCTAAGAATCTGCTGTATCTGCTCATTCGGGATTGTACTTTTCTCGATTGCCGAAAAATTACTACAGTCCGCCGGAAATTCGCTCTACTCGACTATTGCGCAGATTGCCGGTGCAGTAGTGAACATGATACTCGACCCGATTATGATTTACGGCTGGCTGGGCTGTCCGGAACTCGGTGTAAAAGGCGCAGGAATTGCAACAGTTATCGGGCAGGTAGTTTCCGCCGGGCTGGGAATCTTCTTCCACTTCCGGATTAATAAGCAAATCCCGAATTCTGTTGCTTATCTCAAGCCCGATTTGCAGATTATCAAAGAAATCTATCAGATTGGCCTGCCGGCGATTATCGCACAGGCTCTGATGTCGCTGATGACTTACGGACTGAATATCATTCTTGTAAAAATCAGCGTCCCCATGCAGACGGCCTACGGAATGTATTACAAGATACAGCAGTTTGTGCTGTTCATGGCATTCGGGCTTCGTGATGCCATTACACCCGTTATTGCGTTCAGCCACGGCGCAGGCAACAAGAACCGCATCCGCGACGGGGTAAAATTCGGCCTGATTTATACCGGAATCCTGATGCTTGCCGGAACGCTGACGACAGAACTTTCCGCAGGCGCATTTGCGAACCTGTTCAGCATGAACGGAGAGACAGCGAGCTTATTTATCAGTGCCATGCATGTGATTTCCCTGAGTTTCCTGTTTGCCGGAATGAACATCACCTTTCAGGGAATTTATCAGGCACTTGACGGCGGTCTGGAATCGCTGGTGATTTCGCTTCTGCGACAGCTTGTCATAATTTTCCCGTTTATTCTGTTATTTGCGCATATTGCGAAGCAGAACCCCGGCAGAACATGGCTTGTCTGGACGGCATTTCTGATTGCAGAACTCGGCACGACGGTCGCCGGTGCGGTTCTGTTAAAGCGAATCTATCAGAAAAAAGTCTCGAATCTGGATAATCACATTCTTCCCGAACCGGTTCAGGCATGAGAAACCCCTCACAGAACAATTTCTGTGAGGGGATTTTTTTAAGCTTCTGAAAATGCGATAGTTCCGGTTGCTCTTGCCTTGTCCAGTGCTTGGTTGAAATCTTCGCACAGAACGGAATATTTCAGATGATTCTGAATGACAGTCACACCGCACCGGAGCGAAACTGCCACTTCACCGCCGGGATATAAAAATCATAAATCCGTTGGAATTCTGATTCATGGGGATTCCCCTTTCCTGAAATTTTCAGAATGTCATTCTCATTTCATACCACTCGAAACCGCCGTGAACGGAATCGGATTTGCCGTGATTCCTGAATCCTGCCTTTTCGTAGAATTCCACGAGTTCCGGCTTGCAGGTAAGCGTAAGCCCTTTCAGATGCGATTCACAGGCGCACTGTACAAAATGCCGGAGCAGAAGTTTTCCGTAACCTTTTCCGCGGAATTCCGGTGCAACGGCAAGGCTCAGAATCATCTGATAACTGCCGTTTTCATCATACAGATTTGCATCTTCAAACATTTCATCTGTGAGGACAGGCGATTCTGAAACCAGCCCGTTAATGAATCCGGCAATCTTTTCATTTTCCGTCAGAACAAAGAAATGTCCGTGAAATTTCTCGATTCTGCTTTGAATTTTCTGCTTGTCGGCGGATTCTTCCGGCGGAAAGCAGACAGCTTCCATTCTGGCGATAGTGTCCAAATCATCCATCTTTGCAATACGAATTTCAATACTCATAATAGAAAAACTCCTTTTAAAAAAATTAACTGAAAAATACATGTTCGATAAAAATTTTCATTCCCAGACAGACCAGAATGATTCCGCCTGTCAGGAGTGCCCGGCTTCCGAGCTTTGTGCCGAATTTCTTTCCGAACCGGACACCAATCAGCGACAACATGCAGGTTATCACGGCGATTTCGGCGACTGCCGAAAAGATATTGACATTCGCCAGCGCAGCGAAGCTTACCCCGACTGCCAGCGCGTCGATACTGGTTGCAATGCCCTGTAACAGCAGGGTTCTGACGGTCAGTTCATACGCTTCCGGCGCATCCTGTCTGGATTCCTGAACGGCATCATAAATCATTTTTCCCCCGATATATCCTAATAAAATCAGGGCGATATAATGGTCAAACGCCGTAATACAGCTTTCAAAAGCTTTCCCCAGAAAAAAGCCAATCAAAGGCATTATCCCCTGAAATATCCCGAAACACAAGCCAATCCGGAGAGATTGTCTTTTCCGGAGATTGGTACAGCATAATCCGTCCGTGACCGACACTGCGAATGCATCCATTGACAGGCCGACCGCAGTCAGCAGAATTTCAGCAAAATTCATAAATAAAATTCCTTTCTGATATGGAAAAATTAATCATCAGGGGCTTTTTTCACAAGCATTTCAGAATACTTGGCACGGAAATCCTCAAACGTGCCGTTATCCAGCGCATTCCGGATTTTCTCTGTCAGTGTATTATAGAAATACAGATTATGAATCACGGTCAGCCGTCCGGCGAGCATTTCATTTGCTTTGAACAGATGGCGCACATACGCTCTTGAAAAATTCCGGCAGGCCGGGCAGTCGCATTCTTCATCCATAGGGCGGGAATCTGTCTGATAGGTCAGATTCTTCATATGGCGCATACCAGCCCATGTGAAGATAGTGCCGTGACGGGCGTTTCTGGTAGGCATCACGCAGTCGAACATGTCAATTCCTCGTGCGACGGCTTCGATAATATTCGACGGTGTACCGACACCCATTAAGTATCTTGGCTTATCGGCTGGCATGTACGGAACGACAGCATCTAAGATTCTGTACATTTCCTCTGTCGGCTCACCGACGGCAAGACCGCCGACAGCATAGCCGTCAAGGTCAAGTTCTGCAATTTCCTGCATGTGTTCGATTCTGAGCTTCTCGAACGTACAGCCCTGATTAATTCCGAACAGCAACTGATTCTTGTTGATAGTTTCCGGCAGGGTGTTTAATCTCTGCATTTCGTCCCTGCACCGGACAAGCCATCTGGTAGTACGTTCGCAGGATTTTGCGGAATAGTCATACGGCGCAGGATTCTCGACGCACTCATCAAAGGCCATAGCGATAGTAGAAGCCAGATTTGACTGAATCTGCATACTGACTTCCGGCGAAATGAAAAGTCTCGAACCGTCCAGATGCGACTGGAAATAAACCCCTTCTTCCTTAATCTTACGCAGTTTGGCTAAAGAAAATACCTGAAATCCACCGCTGTCGGTGAGGATAGGTCTTTTCCAGTTCATAAACTTGTGCAGACCGCCCATCTGATGAATCATTCTGTCTCCGGGTCTTAAATGCAGATGATAGGTATTGCATAACTCTACCTGACATTTCAGCTCGGCGAGTTCGGGAGAGGAGACACCGCCCTTAATTGCGCCAGAAGTGCCGACGTTCATGAAGCACGGAGTCTGAAACGTGCCGTGAACGGTTGTGACAGTTCCGCGTCTTGCCTTGTTTTCCGTTTTGATTAACTGATAAATTCCCATAATATAACAATCTCCTGTATAAATTTTATTCTGTTATTCGTCAAATAAATCGGCATGTGTCCCCGTAGCGGTTGCCGTCAGTACCAGCACATCATCATGAAACTGATACATCAACAGCCAGTCCGGTTCAATATGACATTCCCGAAAATCTTTTAAATTTCCTGTAAGCTGATGGTCTCTGTAATTTGGCGGAAGACTTTGACCGGAAGCTAATACTGCAAGGACATAAATTAATTTTCTCATGTCTTTTCCGCGTTTTTTCATGCGTTTTACATCTTTTTTCATTTTGTTTGTATATTCAATTGCGTACAAATTCAATCCTCCAGCATAGACTTGACAGCTTCTTCTGCGGTTGCATACGTTCCGTTCAGATTGACCCTGTTCCGGCTTTCATAAACCGCCTGACTGAGTTCAGCCGACAGCGGATGATGTTTCACCTCAAACGGCAGACCGTTTTTTTCCAGTGCCATTGTCAGAAAAATTCTGACTGCTGTGGACGTATCCAGGCCGAGACTCGCAAAGAGTTCATCTGCCTGAGCCTTGAGTTCATCATTCAAGCGAACCTGTAAATTTGCCATAAAAATTCCTCCTTATTGATTACAAACGATTCTGTAATTATATTATATTACATTTTCAATGATTTGTCAATCTTTTCTGGGTTCAGGATTTTGTGACTTCGTAATCCTCACCGCTGACAGCGTGCTGTAAGGCTTCTATCAGGCCGGGGGTGCGCCACTGGAAACCAGTTCTGTCGTATTCTTCGCCGTTATCCCAGAAATAGCACGGAATGCCGGCTTCAAAACAGCGTTTGGTGAGCATTTCGCAGAAATAGACACGGCTGGCAGTATCAGCCGATTTCATTGTACCGTATTCGCCGACGATAACCGGAATATTGTTATCAATAAATGTTTCTTTCAGTTTTCTGATATTCGCCTCCATGATGCGGACTTCTCCGGGACTGCCCCATGTTTTCTGCTGGTCGCTCACGCAGAACTGCCACGGGGTATAGTAATGCACGGAGACAATCAGCCTGTTTTGTTCGGAATCTTCGGGAAGTTTGAACAAGCTGTTGCAGGTCTGCTCGACATCCGTCCAGTATCCGGCAATTAACAGATTTCTGTCCGGATTGGATTTTCTCACCGTCTTGACGAATAACTGATTCAGATTATTTAAAATTTCATAAGCTCTGGGCTGTGCCATATGGTCAAAGCCGACTTCGTTCATAGATTCAAAAATTAATTTATCGGGATAATCGGCAAAACTTTCAGCAATCTGCGTCCAGAGAACAGAATATTTTTCGGCAGTTCCGGGATAATCCGAAGAAGCATTTCTTATCCATGCGCCGAACTGCGGGTCTCCGCCCCCGTCATGATGGACATTCAGAAGCACATACATATCTTGTGCAATGGCATAATCGACAACTTCGTGAACTCTTGCAAGCCATTCCGGATTAATCTGATAATCCGGCGCATCTCCCAGATGGTCGCGCCATGTGACGGGAATTCTGACTGCATTGATGCCGTCGGCTTTGAGATGCTCGAATAATTCCGGGGTAGTCATGACATTTCCCCACAAAGTTTCGTCCACTTCCTGACCGTCTTCGGGATGTTCGTTGACTTTGCCGTCGCCGTCGCGGTCAGCGGAGCACACATCGAGCGTGTCGCCGAGATTCCAGCCGATTTTCATATTGTAAACGGCATCAAGAGCGGATTCTTTTGTTCCGGACTGGATTCCGGAACTGACAGAAGAACTTTCCGCCGTTCCGGAAGCAGAATTCTGACCGGATGATGCACATCCGGAAAGGCTTATCAGCATGATGCAGGATAATAAAATACTTAATTTTTTCAGCATAGCAATATCACACTCCTGATTAAAATTATAGCAGATTTTTATAAATCTGTCAATATTAAATAAAAAAATATCATAAACTTTGTGCAGAATTTCGCCATAAAAAGCAGATTTCAAATCCGTATATCAGACAGAAGCATAAAAAACAATTCTTAAGGAGGATTTTATCATGAAGAAATATTATAAATTAATCGCGTTTGCATCCGTGCTGACGATGCTGTTCTATGCCGGATGCGGAGCATCAGGCGAAACAAATTCTGCTGTTGCAGATGCCCCGGCCGTCGCCGAAGCCGGAGCAGATGACGGAGCAGTTTCCCCTGCTGTCGCAGATGATGCTGTCGGCTATGAAGAATATGTCGATATTGCCGTCGAAGCAGACGGCATGGACGGTGCGGATGATGCTCTTG
>SVNI01000003.1 GCA_015066975.1 Ruminococcus sp.
TGACGGCATGGTGCTCGCCGCCGGATGCTTCTTCCCTATGCCACAGAAAGAAGAATTCGTCGAGAAAGAACTCGGTTCGCGCCACAGAGCTGCTATCGGCATGAGCGAAAATTCTGATGCCATCATCATTGTCGTTTCCGAAGAAACCGGTCAGATTTCTGTCGCCGAAAACGGCACTCTTACCAGAAATTTTACAAAAGAAACCCTGCATCAGTATCTTACAGACAGGCTCATTCCCAAACCAATTGACCAGAACCAGTGGTTCAGAAAATTCCGGCAGAGCCTGAAAATGCCGTCGGCAGAGCCACAGAAAAAAGAGGTGAATTCCGAAGATGAACACAACAAGAAAAATTCATGACGTTCCCGGCTTTTTCAGTAAATTATTCAGTACAAAGCCGTTTTCGATTGTGTTTTCTGTCATGAGTGCCATTCTTATCTGGTTCGCCGTTTCGGTCACAGCTTATAAAACAACTCATGTCACGTTCTATAATATCCCCGTCTCATATGATATTTCCGGTACACTCGCAGAAGCAAACGGCCTAAGTGCTGTTTCCTGCAATGTCGAGAAAATCAATGTTGAAATCGAGGGCAACCGCTCACAGATTGGCCGTCTCACTCAGGAAGATTTAACTGCTTACCTCCAAATCGGCAATATCAGCACAACAGGTGAATTTAATTTTGAAATCGCTGTGCGCTCAGATACCAATATTGCTTTCAATACAAATAAAATTACTCCTTCTTATGCTACTGTCAAGCTGGATAAAATAGAAACCAGAACTTTTGACGTTTCTGCCTCGTTTCCGAATATCAAAGTCACTTCCGGCCATGTCCTCAATAAAGATGATGTCACCTGTGACCCCCCTGTTATCGAAATTACAGGCCCTTCTGCACAGCTCGCTGAAATTGCAAGAGTAGACGTGTTTTCTGATAAAGCCGTCGAAATCGACAGCCTGTATTCTCTCTACACCAATGAAGTCAGACTCTACACTGAAGAAGGTGCTCTCATGGATACTGACCACCTCGAAATCCCCAGTACAGATTTTCAGATTAACATCCCCGTTTTAACCCAGAAAGAACTTACCCTGACGTATGACATCCGTAACGCTTTCAATGGTTTCGATTTGAACTGGCTCAGAGAACGTCTGCACCTCTCTGAAGAAAGCATCACACTCGCTTCGCAGACAAATACAGATTTCACTGACTGGGATAATTATAATATCGGCTTCGTTACCCTGGATGCAGTTTCTCTTGAATTCTCCAAAGAATTCAATATCGATTTGAAAGAAGAATTCATCAATCAGAGCGGTTTTCAACAGGTGACTCTCGCTCTTGACAGTGATGGACTAGCTTCCAGAGAAGTCTGGGTCACAAGTGATAATATCTCTGTCATCAACGTGCCAAAAGGCTATGACTGTCAACTTATTACCCGGAAGATGCCTATTAACATCATCGGGGATGCCGAAGAACTTGAAACTCTCAGCACACAGGATATTATGGTCACGGTTGACCTCATGAACTATAATGTTCAGCAGAATCTTACCGGAAGCCCGGATGCAAGTATTTCTATCTCTCCCAAAAATGATGACACTTCTGATGATGCACTCGTCCGGATGTGGGCGGTCGGAACGTATCGCGTTTCGGTCAACCTTACCGAACAAGCTGTCGAAACCGTTCCGGAAACGGATTCTTCCATCATGGAAACAGAATAACGCCTTTTTCCGCTGTCTCTGTCCGGGACGACAGTGATGGTTTTCAACATTCCAACTGTGGAATGTTGAAAATCTAGTTTCAATAGAGAATATCAAATCCATATTAGAAATAAACCAGCACGGCGGAACATTCCGCTGTGCTGGTATTTTATCACTTGATTCATACTCTCATTTTAAAAAGTTGTCAGACATTTTCTGAAAATTTATCGGATTTTAACCTTGTTTTAATTTTAATAGTGTAGTATAATAGTAATAACAATACTAAAGGAGATGACCTTACTTATGAAATTAAAATCTGCAAAGCTGAAATTATTCTCTCTGATGGCCGGAATGGTGATGCTGTTCACAGGATGTTCCGGAACAGCAAGTCCCTCCTCTGTTGCTACTTCATCCGAAGTACAAAATACATCTGCTTCAGCATCTTCTGAGACATATAATCTGACAGTTGATTTTCTTAAAGTCGGAAAAGCAGACGCTGCTGTCATCAAGACAGAAAATCATACAGTCATCATCGACTGTGGGGAAAAAACAGACGGAAAAAAAGTCCGCAACTGCCTGAATTCGCTCGGTGTTTCGTCAGTAGATTACATGATTATCACTCACTATGACCAAGACCATGTAGGCGGTGCATCAAAAGTCCTCGAATCTTTCCCCGTCAGTCATGTTATCGGCGCATACTATACAGAAGCAAGTTCCGAATATGATGCTCTCTGCGAACAGATGGAGTTGCAGGGGCTGGAATGGGAATATGTAACATCCTCAAACATGACATTCACGCTCGATGATGCCTATTTTGAAATTTATCCCTGCCAGCAGAAAACCTATCATGACGGCGATGATAATAATCATTCGCTGGTTATCAAAATGACACATCATGATGAAGTTTTCCTGTTCACGGGCGATGCCATGCAGGAACGTCTTGTCGAACTGATGGATATGGGCGACTGCGATGTTCTCAAAGAACCCTATCACGGCAGAGAAGTCGCTAATCTGGAAGAATTTCTTGATAAAGTTACACCGGAATATGCCGTTGTTTCGACAGATGAGGAAAACTATGCAGATTCTACTGCACAGGCTCTTGCTGACCGCAATATCGAAACTTATGTCACATTCTCGGACGGCAATATCAGATGTACAAGTACAGGTTCATCTGTCAGCTTCGAGACTTGGATGAACTTCAAAGAAGATGAATCCACAGACGAAAATACCGGAGATACAGAAATTACATCCGAGACAATCGCCGAATCAGAAGCCGAAACTTCAGCAGAAGAAGTTAATTAAGTTATCCCGTTTTACTGAAAATTGACTTTTTTCTCTTTCTGTGATAGAATAAACATATCAAAAAAATCAAGAAAGAATGGGATAGCATGACAAAAATTGACTTGGTTACAGGCATTCTGGGTTCAGGAAAGACCACCTTTCTGCACAGCTATGCAGAATATTTTATCAGAAAGGGCGAAAAAATCGCCATTTTAGAAAATGATTTCGGCGCAGTCAATATTGATATGATGATGCTTCAGGATTTGAAATGCGAAAACTGTCAGCTCGAAATGATAGCCGGAGGCGGTGACAAAGATTGTCACAAGCGGAGATTCAAGACACAGTTGATTTCTCTGGGGATGCAACACCTCGACAGAGTGCTTGTCGAGCCGTCTGGTATTTTCGATATGGACGAATTTTTCGATACGCTTTATGAATCCCCTCTTGACCGCTGGTTTCAGATAGGAAGCGTTCTGACAATTGTGGATTCTGAAATGAAAGATTTATTATCCTCGCAGATGGAATATCTGCTTGCATCTGAGTCAGCCTGCGCCGGAAAGCTGATACTCAGCAAGCGGAATCTGGAAGAATCTGAAAATCAGATTTCAGAAAGAATTCTGACACATATCAACAGAGCATTATCCGGAATTCAGTGTCCGAGACAGTTCACTGAGAAAGATTTGCTAATGAAATCATGGAACGATTTGACAGAAGAAGATTTTATTCTGCTGTCATCCGCCGGATACCGGAGCGAACGCTATGTCAAGCAGTTTGACACGGATGCTGTCGAGAGCGAGGTACATTATTTCATGCATATCGGCATACCGGAAGAAAACATAGCAGAAGTATTGGAAACGATTCTGAATGACCCTGAATATGGTACAATTTTTCGGATTAAGGGCGCACTGCCGAAATCAGACGGAAAAATGCTGAAAGTCAATGCTGTTCACGGAAAAACCGAACTGACTCCCGTGCCGAACGGTCAGGCAGTTCTGATTGCTATCGGGGACGGAATCAATTTTCCGAAATTAGATGCCTGTCTCCGGAAATATAACACCAATCCGGATTATGTTTCTATCTGAACGGAAAAGGCAGTCTTTCGGGACTGCCTTGTTAATGATATATTAAAATCAATCAGAATTCACATCATGCTTTATTGATTACTGCTGTTTTCCTTTCTTTTTGATTTTACAATTCTGATAACACATGATATAAGCACACCTATATAACATAGTAACCAAGTACACTTTAAAATAAAATCAAAGATTGCCATTTCGATAATGTCTAATGGGTGTTCGTCTGCTTCATCAGGAACGTCACCAAATAAAAAATAATAGAGAGTAACCAAAATAATTGTGTTGAGAAGAAAACAAGCCCCATATACTACATGTGTGGGAATCTTTTTAAGAATCCTCTTTGCAGGTAAATATAGTAAATACTGTATTGACAAAGGAGGAATAAATAAAAACAATACAACAATTACAACAATAAAGCATTGTAATAAGTTTTGCAATAAGTATTGTAATACCATCAAAATCACTTCTTTCATTCTGAATTCGGATTTATATTTTTATCTTATCAAAAAATTAATTATTTGTCAAGAAAAAAATCCCCTGTCACAACGGCAGGGGGATTTCTTATCAGATAGCATCTTTGATTTTTGCGATAGCATTTTTTTCAAGGCGGGAGACCTGTGCTTGAGAAATGCCGATTTCCTTGGCAACTTCTACTTGAGTCTTTCCGCAGAGAAACCGAAGCCAGAGGATATTTTTTTCACGGTCTTCCAAATGATTCATCGCATCACGCATGGAAAATTGAGCAATCCAGCTTTCCGCACTGGTCTGGTCACTGAGCTGGTCAGCCACGCAGAGCGTATCACCGGAATCAGAATATACAGGCTCATAAATAGAAATCGGGTCACTGATACTTTCCAGAGCAATCACAATATCAGAGCGTTTTTCTCCGGTTTCCTGAGCGATTTCTTCGATAGTCGGTTCTCTCATGAACTGATTTGTCAGCTTTTCCCTTGCCTGAATGGCTTTATAAGCCAAATCACGCATAGAACGGCTGACTTTAATCTGATTGTAATCACGCAGATAACGACGTAATTCACCGGAAATCATAGGAACACAGTAAGTCGAGAATCTGACTTCTTTGGACAAATCGAAATTATTGATTGCCTTGATTAGCCCCACCACGCCGATTTGAAATAAATCATCGACATCCTCACCACGTCCGGCAAACCGCTGAATGACGCTGAGAACAAGCCGGAGATTCCCTTTGATGAGCTTATCCCGAATTTTTTTATCTCCGGTTTCTTTGAATTCTTTTAAGAGTTTCATTTTTTCTTCTTCGCCCATGACTTTGAGTTCAGAAGTATTGATACCTGAAATCACGACTTTATGATATGCCATATGAGATACATCCTTTCTTGATTTTGCTTTACAGAGATTATGATACGGGTATTTCTTCCTTATGCAGAAAAAAATTTTTCGTGCCTGTCCGGAAATGACAAAATTCGACAAGCAGGATATGCTATAATAGAATCAGCAAAGGACGGGACTGCCTATGCAGATTATCTATCTTGACGTATTACTGATTTTTAATTTATACATGAATTATCTGTTGTTATGCATGACAGCACGGATGACACATACAAGATTTATCTTCTGGAAGGGGTTAATAGGGGCAGGCATAGGCAGTCTCAGTTCGTTGTTGGTATTTCTGCCGGAAATGCCGTTTCTGATTTTGTGGGTGATAAAATTATTGACGGCGTTTCTGATATGCCTGACGGCATTCGGCAGAAAGAGAGTATTCCGGAACTGCATGTCATTTTTTGGGATTAGTTTTCTGACGGCTGGAGGGATGTATGCGCTCTCGGTATGCAGTGAGATGACAAGTATACATCGGAACGGATGCTATTATTTTGATATTTCTCTGATAAATTTAATCGCCTTTACTATTATAGCATATATTTTATTATCTGTTATCCAATTTATATATGATAGAAATCAATTTTTTGATAATACTTATCAGATAGCCGTAAAATATCATCAGCAGACGGCACATCTGGAGGGCTTAGCTGATACCGGAAATTCCCTGACCGATTTCTACACAGGAAAGCCAGTCATTATCTGTGATAAGTCTCTGCTCGGCGCAATGGCAAAGCCGGAGCATAGTCATATTGTACCATATCTGACAGTTGCCGGAAGCGGTACGCTGGAAGTCTTTCAGCCGGATGAAATTATTATTTCGCCGGAATATGGAACAGCAAAAACTGTAGATGCTTTAATCGGCATCGGCGCACAGGAAAACGGAAAAGCGATTTTCAATCCGAAACTCATGCGATTTTAAGGAGGATTCTGACATGGAGATTCTGAACCGGATTCGTGCATTTCTGAAGCAGTTATTATTCGGCTGTACAGTAGATTACATCAACAGTGCGGATACACTGCCTCCACCGTTGACGAGAGAGGAAGAAATTTCGGTTTTTGCGAAGCTTTCGGCTGGCGACCCTCACGCAAGGGAAACACTGATAGTGCATAATTTAAGACTGGTTGTCTATATCGCAAAGAAATTTGAGAGTTCAGGAGTGTGTCTGGAAGATTTGATTTCTATCGGGACAATAGGATTAATTAAGGCAGTGGGGACATTTCAGGCGGACAAGAACATTAAGCTTGCAACATATGCATCCAGATGCATTGAGAATGAAATTCTGATGTTTTTAAGAAAAGCTGTGCAGTACAAGGGGGAAATTTCAATAGATGAGCCGTTAAACACCGACTGGGACGGCAATGAATTATTATTATCGGATGTACTGGGAACGGATGATGACATTGTCAGCCGTGGCATCGAGTGGGAAGCCGAACGTGAAATGCTTCATCATGCAGTCGATTCCCTTCCGGAACGGGAAAAAGAAATCATGGAACTGCGTTTCGGCCTCAATGGCAAGCGTGAATGCACACAGAAAGAAGTTGCTGAAAAAATCGGCATCTCACAGTCTTATATCTCAAGACTGGAAAAGAAAATTATCAAAAAACTGCGCGTTGTTCTGGAAGGACAAATTTAGACACTTGACAAATTCTCTTCTATAGATTAAAATAGAATCAGCAGGGTATTTCTGCCCTGCTGATTCTTTTCAGGAGATTGATTTTTATGAAGAAATTACTTTGTCTGCTTCTTGCCTGTCTGATGCTGACAGGATGCGCCTCGCAAAAACAAAAAATGAACTACACAGAAGAAGAACTCCCCTATGGCGCAACTATGAAATCCGATAAAAACAGCTATACCGTCCCCATGACATGGGACAGACGCTTTCTCCAGCCCGAACAAATCAGCGCAGTGGCGGACTATCTCGGCGCAATTGAGCAGAATAATCCGGAATTGTATAATTCTGTCGCTCTGCCGTTGTATACAGAATATCAGGTGAATGAAGTCTATGATTATCAGAATGTGGAAGAACTCGTCAATGCTCTGCATGAAGGTCTGCTCGGACAGCTTGCAGATGATTTCCAGATGGATATGATTCTTGTGAATGAGTTTTCCAATGACCGGAATTCCGGCGGATTGCAGGCCATGCTGAAACTGCTTGACGGTATTTCAGAAGACAAACCCTTTTCAGAAACTATCCAGAATGCCTGGTCGCTTAACCTGGAATGGGAATTCTCCTATAATAACGGCGAAGGTTCTGGCAGAACCGAAAATCAGTATTTATATCTGTTTCAGATAGAGGATAAATATTATTGCTGTATGTAACCGGAGGTGATATCATGCCAAGATTTTTTACAGAACATGCAAATGAACAGGAAATTGTCATCACCGGGGAAGATGCCCGTCATATCGGCCGTTCGCTCCGGATGCGCCCCGGCGAAATGCTGACAGTCTGTTCCTGCGGAATTGACTATCAGTGCGAAATTACCAGAATTACAGAATCGGAAGTCTATCTGCATCCTGTGCAGATTCATCCCTGTTCGGCAGAACCAAGCATTCATCTGACACTATATCAGGCTGTCCCGAAACAGGATAAACTCGCCGAAATCGTTCAGAAAGCTACTGAACTTGGTGCTTGCGAAATCGTTCCCGTCCTGACTTCACGCTGTATCGCCCGGCCGGATAAGAAAGAATTCGGCAAAAAACAGGAACGTCTCCAGAAAATCGCGGTTTCTGCGGCGAAGCAGTCCGGACGTGGTATCATCCCGGAAGTTCACCCCCTGCATACATGGAAAGAAGCTCTCGATTCCATGCAGAGACAGGATTTGAGTATCATGCTCTATGAAGAACAAGGCGGAATCCGGTTTGAAGAAATTCCGTTTACCGGGCAAACGAATATCGGCCTGTTTATTGGAAGTGAGGGCGGTATCTCCGAAGAGGAAGCACAGCAGGCAGTTTCCGCCGGCTTGTATCGTGTATGGCTGGGTAACAGAATCCTGCGCTGTGAAACTGCTCCCACTGCGGCCATTTCTATTTTGATGTATCTGACCAAAAATATGTGAAAAATTTCTGAAAAAATAGAAAAACTATTGAAATTTAAAAAAAGATGTGGTATAATAAATCTTGTAAACATGAAAAGGGCTGTCCGCAGCAGTTCTGCCTTGTGAAATCATTTCTTTCTGCGGAGAAAAGAGGATAATTTTATGAAAAACTGGAAAATTATTGCAATCATCATAGCAACTGCCGTTGCAACTGCTACAGCCGTAGTTCTGGTGCTCCAGAAAAGCCGCCAGAAAAGTAAAATGCGCTTTGACAGCTCCGAATTTGATGATGATGACTTCATGAACGATGTGTATAATTATGGCGATGAGGACGAAGAAGAATTCGCTGAACCTGACGAAGATGATACACTCGACAGCACTGCCGAAGCCGCAGAGGAAGTCGCTGAACAGGTAAAGGAAACTGTTTCTGAAACTGTGGAAAATGCTGCGGATGCCCTCGGTGATGCATTTGAAAAAGCAGCCGATGCCCTTGAAGAAAACCTCAAGGACGACGAGGAAGCAGATTTTTAATAAGGTATTTCTGTGCCCTGTACCCATCTGGTATGGGGCACTTCTAGCAGACAAAAGCAAAAATAATAATTCAGAAAAAATTTATAAAAAAACTATTGACAAACAGAACTGATTGTGCTATAATATATGCATACTAAACAGATAGGAAATAAGTACTATCTATGTTATCAGGAAAAACAGGTTTTTTGAAAGGAGTTTTTATCATGAGCAGAATTTATCAGCGTTTCAGCGACTTAATCGGCAATACTCCTCTTTTGGAGCTTAAAACTATTGAAAAAAATAATCAGCTTCAGGCTGTTATCTTAGGCAAACTGGAATATTTCAACCCGGCAGGCTCTGTTAAGGACAGAATCGCTCGCGCTATGATTGATGATGCAGAAGCTAAAGGCCTGTTAAAGCCCGGCAGTGTCCTTATTGAACCGACTAGCGGTAATACCGGTATCGGTTTGGCTGCTGTCGCTGCTGCAAGAGGCTATCGCTTAATCATCACCATGCCCGAAACTATGAGTATCGAACGCCGTAACCTGATGAAAGCTTACGGAGCTGAACTTGTTCTCACCGAAGGCGCAAAAGGGATGAAAGGCGCAATTGCAAAGGCACAGGAACTCGCCGCAGAAATCCCGGACAGCTTTATTCCGTCCCAGTTCACTAACCCCGCTAACCCGGCAACCCATGAAAAAACAACAGGTGTGGAAATCTGGAACGATACCGACGGTAAAGTTGATATCTTCGTAGCAGGTGTCGGAACAGGCGGTACTATCACAGGCGTAGGCAACTACCTGAAAGCACAGAACCCGGATGTTAAAGTTGTTGCAGTAGAGCCGAAGGGTTCTCCTGTTCTAAGCGAAGGGGTTTCCGGCCCTCACAAGATTCAGGGTATTGGTGCTGGATTTGTTCCGGAAACTCTGAATACAAATATTTATGATGAAGTTATTGCTGTCGAAAATGAAGATGCATTCGAGACAGGCAGACTTATTGCAAGAAGTGAAGGCGTTCTGGTAGGAATTTCTTCCGGCGCGGCCGTATGGGCAGCCATTCAGCTTGCAAAGCGTCCCGAAAATAAGGGCAAGACAATTGTCGCACTTCTGCCGGATACTGGCGAACGCTATCTGTCCACCCCTATGTTTGAATAATTTTTGTATCTTTATTATCTTGTTTAATCATTAATTTGTTTTATCTTACCTGAAAGGAGTTGTTTTTCATGTTTGCTGTCAATACCCTGAACACATGTTGTTGCTGTTGTGCTTACTATAATTGCATAGCGTCCAAACAGAGAAACAGCTTTCGTGTATCAGGGTAATTTTATCAATTTACTATAAAATTACAAATCTGAATTTTTCCGGAGAATGCAGTTTTCTGTGTTCTCCGGTTTTTTGCGCGTATTTGAAAGGAGTTTTTATCATGAGTCAATTCAAGAATATCAGTACAGCTTTAATTCACGGCGGTATTTCTATCGACGAAAGAACTGGTGCGGTGAATATCCCCATTTATCAGACATCTACCTACAAACAGGACGGCCTCGGCGAGATGCGTGGCTATGAATATTCCAGAACAGGCAACCCGACCAGAGAAGCCCTCGAAGCCCTGATTGCTGAACTCGAAAACGGTTATGCAGGTTTTGCCTTTGCTTCCGGTATGGCTGCTATCACTGCCGTTCTGAGCCTGCTGAAATCCGGCGACAGAGTGCTGATTTCCAGCAATGTCTACGGCGGAACATTCAGAGTATTAGATAAAGTCTTCAATCACTTCAATATTAACTATACTATCGCAGATACTGCTAATCCGGAAGTGTTTGAAACACAGATAACCCCTGATGTCAAGGCTGTCATGATTGAAAGCCCGGCCAATCCGCTGATGACTGTCACAGATATCCGGGCAATTTCGGAAATTTCCCATAAGCATGACCTGCTTGTGATTGTCGATAACACTTTCATGACCCCTTATCTCCAGAAGCCCCTTGAACTCGGTGCGGATATTGTCGTACATTCTGCAACAAAATATCTCGGCGGTCACAGTGATGTCGTTTCTGGTCTGGTTGTCGTATCCACAAAAGAACTCGCCGAACAGATTGCCTTTATCCAGAATTCAACAGGCGGTGTGCTTCCGCCGTTTGATTCGTTCCTGTTAATCAGAGGTATCAAAACACTGGGCGTGCGCATGGACAGACATGTAGAAAATGCGGAAAAAGTCGTGCATTTCCTCCAGCATCACAGAGCTGTGCGCAATCTGTACTATGCAGGACTGGAATCAGGTCAGGGTTACGAAATCAATAAGAAACAAGCTAAAAACGGCGGTGTCATGATTTCTTTTGAACTGCATGACAATTATAATATCAAAACCTTCTTCAAGAGCCTGAAATTAATTATGTTAGCAGAAAGCCTTGGCGGTGTCGAATCTCTGGTATGCCATCCGTCATCTATGACACATGCTTCCATTCCGGAAGATATCCGGAAACAGGTCGGTATTACAGACGGCTTAATCAGATTATCCGTCGGTATTGAAGATATTTCCGATATTCTGGAAGATTTACAGCAGGCTATCGAGAAAAGTGAGGTAAAATAATTATGCATTATTATGATTCTATGCAGGAATTAATCGGGCATACCCCACTTGTGAGACTGCACCATTTCGAGAGCAATCCGGATATTAAATTATTTGCAAAACTGGAATTATATAACCCCTCCGGAAGCGTCAAGGACAGAACAGGTTTCTATATGATTCAGGATGCCGAACAAAAAGGCCTCCTGAAACCCGGTGGGGTCATTGTCGAAGCAACTGCCGGAAATACTGGGCTTGGGATTGCTTTCGCAGCACTCAACAGAGGCTATCAGGTGATTTTCGTCATTCCGGATAAATTTTCAATCGAAAAACAAACACTCGTCCGCGCACTCGGTGCAAAAATCATCAATACCCCCCGTGAATTCGGAATGCTGGGTGCAGTCAGCAAGGCGGAAGAAATCAAGAAGGAAATCCCCGGCGCAATTTCTCTGGCACAGTTCGAGAATCAAAGTAATCCGCTGGCGCATTACGAAACCACCGGAAAGGAAATCTACCAGGATTTGGACGGCCAGATAGATTATGTCGTTGCAGGAGCAGGAAGCGGCGGTACATATACCGGAATTCTGCGTTATCTGAAAGAAAAAAATCCCGATATTAAAGGCATTCTTGCCGACCCGGAAGGCTCAACAATGGGCGGGGGAGAGCATCATGATTATAATATCGAAGGTATTGGAAATGATTTTATTGCCGCAACTATGGATATGAAGCTTGTGGATGATGTCATCAAAATCAATGATGAAGAAGCCTTTACCTATTCCCGTCTGCTTGCCGAACGTGAAGGCATCTTTGCCGGTTCTAGTTCCGGTGCGGCTCTGGCGGCATCCGTCAAACTCGCCGAAAAAATTACCAAAGGCAGAATCGTCACTGTCCTCCCTGACCGCGGTGACAGATATTTCAGTGCTGGACTCTATCAATAAACAAGAGAATTTCTGCAAGTCTGTTCTACAGACTTGCTTTTTTTCCGGAAATATGCTATACTGGAATCAGACACTCTCGAAAGGGGATTTTTTAATCTATGAAACTGGTATTTGCCATTGTCAACAGTGACGACAGTCAGGCAGTCGGAAAAGCCCTTCTGAATGCCGGATTCTATGCAACTAAGCTTGCATCAACAGGCGGTTTCCTCAGTGCAGGAAATACTACTTTCCTGACCTGCGTGGAAGAAAAACGTCTGGAAGAATTAATCAGCGTCATCCGCGAAAAAAGCCATAAACGCAAGAAAACCGTTCCAAACAGCACCCCCATCAATTCCGGAATCGAACTGCCGGTAGAAGTCGAAGTCGGCGGTGCAACTGTTTTCGTGACGGATATCGAACGATTTGAAAAATTATGAGTACTCTGAATATCTACGGCAATGACGAAAATCTGCTTCTGATGCAGAAAATGCGTCAGAATGCACATATTCCCCATGCGTGCCTGTTCTATGGGGAACAGGGCTCAGGCCGGAAAACACTTGCGGAGTACTTCGCTATGACAGTATTGTGTTCCGGCAAAAATGCCCCCTGCGGAATGTGCCGGAACTGTCAGAAAATTCTGCACGGCACACACCCCGACCTGATTCCTGTCGAGCATTCCGGCAAAAAACAGGGCTTTTCCGTCGATACTGTCAGAGAAATCTGCCGTGATGCAATTGTCGCCCCAAATGACAGCGACAGGAAAATTTATCTGTTTGCAGACTGTGACAATATCGGCATTCCGGCACAGAACACGCTTCTGAAACTTACCGAAGAACCTCCGGAACATGTCTTGCTATTGTTCACAGCAGTCTCGAAAAATGCTTTTCTAAAAACAATGCTTTCCCGTATGATGCAGATTGCTGTCAAACCTTGCACGCCGGAAGATTGCTGCACTGCTTTAATAAAACAGCATGACTGCTCTCCGGAAGAGGCGCAAAAAGCAGTAAATTCAACAGGAGGCAGAAATATCGGTCTTGCACTCCGCTGGCTGGAAGATTCTGCCATGCAGGAAATGACCAGAAATGCATCAGAATTAACACTCGCTGTCGCACAGAGAAGACAGTACGAAATTTTAAGAATTCTGTCCGGCTATGAAAAAGACCGCACACAGGCAGAAGTATTCCTGAAATTACTGCTTTTGCAGTTCCGTGATGCCTGTACACTCAAATATACAAATGACGTTCTGACCGGATGCGACCGGCAGTCTGCCGAACTGCTTTCCGAAATGCTTACGGCTTCCCGCGCCGAAAAACTCTGCCGGGCAGTACAGTCAGCTTATGATGCCTCACAGGCAAGCGTCAGCCTGAAACTGGTCTTGTCATCACTCGGCGGAAATTTGCTTCTGAACTAGTTTAGAAAGGATTATGTATTTATGACTGAAATTGTTGGAATTCGTTTTCAGAACTCCGGAAAAGTCTATTATTTTTCTCCGGCAGGACTCCGCCTTCAGATGGGGGATAAAGTCATTGTCGAAACCGCAAAAGGCATGGAATGCGGTGTTGTTTCTATTCCGAACAGGAATATTCAGGATGAAGCCATTGCTTCTCCTCTGCGAAATGTCATCCGGGTGATGAGTCAGGAAGATTTCCGCACTCTGGAACAGAATAAACAAAAAGAAAAAAAAGCTTTCACTGTCTGTGAACAGAAAATTGCATCACACAAGCTCAAGATGAAGCTTGTTGATGTAAGCTGTGCATTCGACAACAGCAAATTATTATTTTATTTCACATCTGATAACCGCGTGGATTTCCGCGAACTTGTCAAAGATTTGGCTTCTGTGTTCCGCATGAGAATCGAACTCCGTCAGATTGGTGTCCGCGACGAAGCTAAAATGTTCGGAGGCTTGGGTGTCTGCGGACGGGAATTCTGCTGTCGGGGATATCTGGGCGATTTCCAGCCGGTATCCATCAAAATGGCCAAAGAACAGGGCTTGTCCCTGAATCCAACAAAAATTTCCGGTACATGCGGAAGACTTATGTGCTGTCTTAAACATGAACAGGAAGCTTATGAGGATTTGCAGAAAATTACTCCCCATATCGGTTCATTTGTGAAAACTCCTCACGGAAAAGGCCGTGTGGAAGATGCCAATCTGATTACCGGGAAGCTACGCATCCGCCCCGAAAATCCTGATGATGTGCCCTATATCATAGACCGTTCCGAAGCTGAAATTTTAAAGGCCGGAAAAACAAAATTCTCCAAGGAAGAAAAAGAACTCAAAAATCTCGAGGGATGATTCTGCTTTTGTGGATTATGTAGAATATCAGCTTATGAATTTGGTCAAACATACAAAAACATGATAAAAAACTTGACAAAATCAGTAATATATGCTATAATATAACTATCATAAATCCTACATCCTTATTATTTTTTGGGCAGACCTGAAAAAACGGTCTGCTTTTTTTTGCCTGTTCACGAAAAAAGCCGGAAAGTATCAGCTTTCCGGCTAGAAATCATATCATTCAAGGTTCAGCAGAAGCCTGTCAACTTCCTGCCAGTCTTCGGCAGAAACAGTATTATTCTGAATCGTGCAGGTGTAGACAGCAGGTTCGAGATAGTCCAAATGTTCGGCAGAATCCATCAGGATTTCCAGAATTCTGGATGCATATTCTTCTTCGAGCTTGTCGGCATCAGCCCGCGTAGGAGCAGTGCGGAATTTGCGGAAATAATCGGAATAATAATAAATTCTGACTTTTTCCTGAGAACGCTCCCAGAAATCGACAGGCGACAGCACCAGAACGACAGTATATGTGCTGTCTTCGTGCATAACATCCCGAACGTTGTATTTTGTCTTCATGAGAACTGCTTTCGTAAGTGCTTCATAGCCTTCCCGTGTTTCCTCGGAAATCAAATCCGTCCGGATGCCGTAAGTATCATAAATAATCTGATTCAGCTCCTGAAATTCATTCTCATAAATCGCATTGGCACTGAGTTCAGACGCGTTTGTCAGTTCCCGGTAGGAAGAAGATTCATTATGATACGTACAGTCCAGAATTGCTGTGACATAATTCCGATAGTTTTCGCCTGCAAAACCGCACCCCGTGAGCAGAACTGCACATATCACAAGCAGAGGGAATAATTTTTTCATGATGCGTCCTCGGTTTCCGGAGCTGTTTCTTCTTCAGAAAGTTCTGTAGAAGCTTCCGGTTCAGAAAGATTCAGCGGAATAGGGTTGCCTTCCTGGTCGTAGAACGTAATATTATCCAGATAGAAATCAGAAAGATTCTGCATTCCCCATCTCATGACGGAAAAGTTCACATCTTCAACAGTACTGTCCCATTTTTTGCCGGATTCTGCAAGCAGAAACTTGAATTCGACATGACATGCATCAGAACGTTCCAAATCATATTCATTAATTCCCGAAGCGGAAAAATCTGCAAAGCTGTACCAATTGCCGTCGGCACACATTGTGCCTCCTCCTCCGCCAATCCAGCCGGGCACTCTGCGATATTCACCGTCATCACTGAGAAATAATTCATCTTTAGCTTCAGCGTATAAATCAAAACTAATCCGATAAACGCTTTCTAGCTGGTCAGGCCGGAGAAGCTGACCGACAGAAATTCTGATTTTCTGCACAGCTTTTTCAAGATTCTGCGCATTTGTGGAATTATCTGTAAATTTCAGCATAGCATTTCCATCAATCGTTTGGACAGAAAGCGAACCTTCTACAGCAGTATCATCATCCTGCACGACCGAAACAAAAGCAAAATTTCCGTCATCAAATGTAACAGCATTGGGGTCAGCTTCCGGAAAAGGTGCGTTTGTCGGAAGCGGAAGGGATTCCGTTTCGGCTTCGGTGACTTCTTCGGGCACGGAAGTTTCTGCTGTCTGCTGGGAAGATTCTGCATTCTGACTACATCCTGTCAGAACAAATGCTGTCATGAGCAGGAACAGATATATTTTTTTCAAGATAACATCGCCTCACTTAGAAAAAATGCCCTCCGGAACAGAGGGCATTTTGCTTGAACCATAAAAAATCAAATAGAAAACTTAGTCTTTCTTTTTGGAAACCACAGCGGCTGCACCTGCTGCTGCCAGAACAGAAGCTACTACTGCAATACCGGAAGTATCGCCTGTAGGTGTGTTTGTCACTGTGCTTGCGGTTGTAGCGGCAGTTGTGGAAGCAGATTTTGCTGTTGTAGTAGTTGTTGTAGACTTTGCTGTCGTTGTTGTGCTGGATTTTGTAGTGCTTTCAGTAGAAGCGGCTTCTGTTTCGGAAGTACCTTCTGTTTCAGAATTGGTTTCGCTTTCGCTGTCAGTTTCTTCAGCGGCATCCGGTTCTACTGTCTTGATGGAATTGATAGTCAGTGTAATGCCGGAAGCAGCAACGTCTTTATTCTTTTCAGCAGTTTCCTTGTCAGCTTCAGCAACATAATCTGTAAAATCAATATTTGTCTGGAGGTACAGACAGCTGATATTTTCAGAGCTGAGGTCGCCCAGTGTCCATGTTGCTGTATAAGTACCGTCACCAGTGATGGAAATAAATTCATCAGTGGGGTCACCGCCTGTGATGGAGTGACGTGCAGTGCCTGCTACAGAACCGCCTACGAATGCGACATAGTTTGTGCCGTTTCCGTCATATTTTGTGCTGGAATCGGCATCTTTTCTTGCGGAATCAGAACCAATACCGCTGATAGTGAATTCTACGGAAATATATTCAGAAACGGCTGTATTAGCATCAATATCAGTCACATTGTTACCCCATGTATTATAGATATTTCTGCGGACAGCATTTCCTTCGTCACCTAAGCCTAAATCGCTGGCATTGGTGCAGTCAATTGTTTTTTCTTCACCTGCATTAGCAGCCAGAGAAGCAAAAGACACTGTGCAGAATGCAAAAGCTGCTACAACAGCAAGCATATTTTTCAGTCTCATGATAAAAAATTCTCCTTTTATGATAAATATAATTTCAGAGTCTTGCCCAAGGAATCGGACGGAGACCCGTACAAAACCTCATTGTCATTATAGCACATTTTTGACAAAAAGTCTATTGCAAATATCTACAAATTTTATAATTCTTTTTTGTCCAGATATTATATATTTCACGAATTTCTGATAACAGCAATTTGTTTAAGTCCATAAAAAGCCATAAATTCCAGCCATTGCCGGGTGAGCCTTTCACCGCTGACGGCAATCGGCACTGCCGGCGGACAGGGAACTTGTACCGGCGCACAGATTCTGTTTTCAGCTTCCTCAAGAGGAAGAATTTCAAAAGACGCAAGCCCTGCTTCCCGCAGAGTGCAGACCTGTTCCATCGGTGCAGGAAGCAGGGGAGGACATTCCGCCGGAACAGGCGAAACAGATTCCAGCGCAGAAGCCAGATAATCAAAATCCTGTTCTGTCATGACAGGAGATAACAGCAGAACAATACAGGTTTTATCAGCGTATTCACATTCGACAGGATACGGACAGTTTCGGAGCTGTTCGGCCAGAAATCCCCCGTTTGCTGAAATAGTCAGATGCAGAGGATCTCTGCCGATAAAAGTATATTTAGAACTTAATTTCTGTTTCAGGTGTTCCGCACGGTGCGCACATAGTGAAATCTGTTCTTTTCCAGAATCCGCAAGCCATCCGGTACACATTTCCAGAGATTGCATAATCAGATAAGACGGGCTTGTCGAGCCGAACATCTGCATATGCTGTTTCATCTGCATGACCTGCGAAGCATCCTTCATGTGCAGAAATGCCCCTCCGGTGAGTGCCGGAAGCGTTTTATGTGCGGAATCACAGCAATAATCTGCGCCAAGTGCTATCGGATGCAGATTCTGTTCCAGAAATGCCAGATGTGCACCGTGTGCATTATCAACAAGCAGTCTGGCCTGATACTTCCGGCAGAGTTCCGCAAGTTTTGCAATCGGCTGAAGATTTCCGGCATAGTCCGGCGAAGTGACATAAATACATGCTTCCCCCGAAATTTCCTGCAAAGCTTTCTCGAAATCCTGAATCTGATATCTTCCGGAAATAAGACTGCCCTCTGCCGGAAATACCCATTTCACTGGCAAATCCAGCAGAATACAGCTGTTCAGAAAAGCTCTGTGAACTGTCCGTGCCGAAATTACTGTTCGCCGTTCTGCTTTCATCTGTGCCAGCATGGCCTGAATGCACAGCGTCGACCCTCCTGCACTCCAGCATGTTTCCGGAATGCGGTAGATTTCTGCCGTCTGCCGTTCCGCCTGACGAAGAATCCCGTCTGCTTCAAAAAGACTGTCTGCGCCTTTAATTTCAGTAATGTCCCATGCATAGTACGGATTCAGCCCCGGAAGCAAACTCCGTCCCTTATGTCCCGGCATGTGCGCCCGAAATGTTTGTTTTTTGGTATAATTATCCAAAAATTCCGTTAAAATTTCTACCATAAATTGAAAAACTCCTCTTGACAAACAGAAAAAAATCCTGTAGAATAATATCATAAAAGCGAACATTTGTTCTTTTCTTAATTCACTCACAAAGGAGGCTTTTTATGCTCGACCTGATTTACGACTACGAACAAACCAGATACCAGCTACAGAAAAGAATTTCCCGGCTGGAACGTCTGCTGAAAAACGAAAATCTGCTCACTATGGAACGCGAAAGCCTGACCGCCCGGCGTGACCTGCTTGTGACAGAACGCTATGAACTGCTCAACAGCATTAACGAGATGAAAAAACATCTCCAAAAGGAGGAACTGCCCCGTGAAATTTGCCCAGCGCATACCCGAACACATGGCCGAAGCTGACCCCTCTCTGATACAGGATTTACTCAATATTCCCTATACAAACCGGGTACAGATAGAACTTTCAAAAACGGCCTTGAAACAAATTATCCAGAATGATTTGACACCACGCCAGAGAGAAATTATTCTGCTCAAGTATTACCAGAATATGAGCAATAAAGAGATAGCAAAAATTCTGCATCTGGACGCTTCCAGCGTATCGCGGACACTTACCCGCGGAAAAGCAAAAATCTATAAGCTTTTGCATGTCTATCTGGAATATCTGTGCCATGCAAAGCTGGAATCATAAAAAAAGCAGAAGCCTTTCCGACTTCTGCACTGGTTGGGACGGCGGGATTTGAACCCACGGGATGACGGAGTCAAAGTCCGTTGCCTTACCGCTTGGCTACGCCCCAGTATCACAAGAACTATTATAGCATATTTTTTTGATTTTGTCAAGTCCCTGCACATTCCTGAATTATCCGCATAGATTAATAACAGGACTGTAAAAAAAAATATCTGCATCTGTATAAAATCCCCCTCAGATGCGATACTATCTATAAGAAGTCACACAGAAAACCAGAACTTAAAAGGAGTTGTTTTTGCGTATGATGTCCGTGAAACGAGGAGAAATTTATTATGCAGATTTAAGTCCGGTTGTCGGTTCAGAACAAGGCGGTATCCGTCCGGTACTTATCGTACAGAATGATGTCGGAAACCGTCACAGCCCTACAGTTATCGCGGCGGCCATTACCAGCCGTCTGGACAAAGCAAAACTGCCGACACACATTTCTCTGGAAGCCGCTTCCTGCGGATTGCAGAAAGACAGCATTGTTCTGCTGGAACAGATTCGCACGCTTGATAAGAAGCGACTGAAAGACCGCATGGGTTCGCTGGATTCCAGCGCAATGAACCGTGTAGACAATGCGCTGTCGATTAGCTTCGGACTGCATTAATCCTGCAAAATGCCCCTGAATGAAAAGTTCAGGGGCATTTCTTATGATTATTCTGTAAAGCTGTCAATCAGTCCGACAATATATTTCATGAGCATGAGAGCTTCTTCAGAATCGGGCTTGCCGTTACCGTTGAAGTCGATAGCATTCAACTGTGTTTCTGTGAGAGTTTCCTTGCCGAGAACAGCCTTATTGAAGGTAATCACATCCAGAATGTCAACTTCTCCGCTGTCGTCTGCATCACCAAATACTTTGAAACTGTAATTATATTTTTCGGCATATGTTTGTGCTGTGGAGTTTTTATATCCGAAAATTGTTTTATTTTCATTAGAACCATAGATTCCTCCGGATAAAGTTTCCGTGTTGTTATTTTCTTCATCCTCATCATAAATACTGCACTCTTTATTCCAGATATAAATTTTTTCCAATCCGGAGTCAGCAAATGCATTTTTTCCGATTTCTTTAACATTTTTAGGGATATTTATTGTTGTCAACGAACTGCATGTTGGAAAATCACTTTTTCCGAAAGCTTCTTCACCAATACTTGTGAGTGTATCAGAAAATTTAACAGATGTCAGTGCTTTGCATCCGGCAAACGTTTCTTTTTCAAGCCGGGTAATTTTAGCATTGACAGTTACACTTTCTAAAGTCGTGCAGTTGTAAAAAGCCCCCTCGCCTATTTCAGTAACGCTTTCCGGAATTGTCAGTTCTGTGAATTCACTGGGAGAGTCAGTGCTTGAGCCTGCTTGATGAAAAAGAAATGCATCAATCTGCTTTAAATTTTCAGGAAGAGAAGCATGTTGTGTAAATTCGTTTATCATATTTTCCCATACATCGATACTGTTGCCGTTTTCATCTTTTTCAATACAATACTTGCCGTCAAATGCTTTTAATGTTTTCAGCCCTTCAATAAAAACAGGGTCAGATTTCCGAAAAACAGTTTTTGCATTGATTCCGTTATCACTTTCAGTATGATATCTTCCAATTCTTGTAACAGTATCCGGAAGTACAAGAATCTTAACATCAGAAACAAAGATTTCTCTCACTGGCACTGAGATAGTTTCTTCTTCAATTTGAATGTCAATATAATCAGGAAACAGAGGCATATAACCGCCTTCGCCCTGAATTACTGCATAGTACTTTCCCTGTGCATTCTGATAGATGGTGCGCTGATAACCGCTTGACAGGATATTTTCTTCATAGAGTGCATTGTGATTATTTGTTTTGCTGATATTAATATTGTTTAAGAGCATAATCTCTGTTTTTTCGACGACAGTATCACCCTCGAATGCATTTACCGAAACAGAAGGTATTTGCAGAACACTATCCGGCAGAACCGGAACAACCGCACACATCATGCAGAGTGCGGAAACAACAGCCAGCATTTTTTTGAGTTTCATAAACTATATTCTCCCTTAAAATTAGATTTTCAACATTCCAACTGTTGAATGTTGAAAACTATTATACTCAAAGAAAAAAAAAAAATACAATACTTTTCGGAAAATTTGTTTTCAAAATCTCTGAAATGCATAAAAATTTCTGTTGGATTATAAAAAATATAACGATTCTGTTCATGCTTTTTTTAGCTGAAAAGCCCCTGAAATTTTCATTCAGGGGCTTTTTTGTAATGCTTTCTGTATGGTTTTCAAAATTAATTTTCAATAGCAAATCAAATTAATACCAACCGCCCAGATTTCCATTAGCTCCTATTTGGCCGTTTGCTAAGGAAATTTTATATAATTCTTCAGCGGAGGAGTTCCCGGCATCTGTATAAATGGTACTCCATGTATTTGTGCCGACAAAATGTGCGTCTTTATTAGTATTAGCAATATATTCACCATTGACGTATGTGACTAATATACCTTTTCGATAAATTTGCATCATACGAACGGTAAAGTCTCTGTTATATACCACAACCAGTCCGAAATTGGTATTTTCATCTTTCAGGAAATCAGCGCAAGTACCTTTGCTTCCATAAAGCAACGGATTTTTACCGCTTTTGCCTGCTTTCCATTCTTCGGAAACTGCTTCATCTAATCCGTTGGCAATGACTGTGTCGATTATCTGAGATGCGCCGTTGCTCTTTATCTTCTTTTTATAATTATACCAGCTTTTATTTGTGAAAGCACCTACTATTTCTGTTTCTCTTTCAGAGAATTTCTTATTCGTTCTCTGGTCAAGATAGAGTACTTTGTTAAAAGCTCCTGATAAATCACCGCCGCTTTGATTAATCACAAAGCGCGACATCAGGGAGGATTCTATTGCTGTTTTGATTGTCTTTGCATCTGCAATTGCAACCGCAACCCTTGACTTTTTGACGTAGCCCGTCAGTGATGGTACAAGCATACCTCCTAAAATGCCGATAATGGTGAGGACAACAATCATCTCTACCAGCGTAAAGCCCTTTACCTTTTTTTTCATAGTGTATCATTCCTTTCTTGATGTTAAGTTGTTATGGTATGCAAAACATTTTCTCTGTGCTGATTAAAAATGCACAAAAATAATTACCGAACTTATTATTTATAGTATTATATCACAAGTTTAATAAAATGTCAATGCGTTTTTTTTAATTCTATTATTTTATCTCTGAAATGCATAAAAATTTCTGCCGGATTCTGTTCATATTTTTTCTATAGACAAATCAGAATTTTCATGCTATAATAAAAATATAATTCAAAAAACTAAAGGAGGATTTCTATGAATCAAACTAAAATTATCGAATTTGGCGGTATGAACTGTGTTCAGCTTCAGGCCGGAGGCTATACGGCTCTTATTGCACCGCAGGTCGGTTCGAATGTCATCCGACTGCATGATGATAAAAATCATGTTGAATTTTTCCGTTTCAGTCCGGAAAATACTCTTGAAAGCCTGTTGCAGTCCGCTGAAGTCTGGGGTCTGCCGACTCTCTACCTGCCGAACCGTTTCGCTGACGGCATTCTGAAAACTTCTGATGCCACATATCAGCTCCCTGTCAACGAAAAAGCACCTTATAACAACCACATTCACGGTTTTCTGCATAAAAGAACCCACACCGTGACAGAGCATAAATCGGATGATAACTGCGCATGGTGCAAAACAGAATACCTCTTTGACGAAAAAGATGAATTCTTCCAGTATCTTCCGGTGAAATTCAAAGCAGAATTTCTGTTTACACTTTCCGCCTGCGGTCTGGAATATGAATTCAAACTGACAAATCTTTCTGACAAACAGATGCCGATTTCCGTGGCGACACATACAACAATCAATTCTCCGTTCGTGGACGGCGCAAAACAGGAAGATGAACGTCTGCTCGCACCTATCGGAAAACGCTGGGTTCTGAATGAAAGATGCCTTCCGACTGGTGAATTCATTGACCTGACCTCTCAGGATAACGAATACAAAAACGGCACTCGCCGTCCGGTGCTCCAGAATATCGACAACGAAATGTATTTCGCTGAACATACCGAATATAACGGCGAAAATCTTTATGGCATCATTGCAGAAGATATCAAATCCAAGAAAAAAATCTGCTATGAAGTCGGAGAAGAATATAAATTCTGGATTTTCTGGAATGACAAGGGCTACAACGGCTATTTCTGCCCTGAGCCGATGTCCGCTATGATTGATGCCCCTAATCTCGATATGCCTGACGCTGTTACCGGATATAAAGAACTCGCCCCGAATGAAAGCACTGTTTTCCATCAGCATTTCTTCACGATTCTGTAAAATTCGTTTCATATCTTTAAGACAATATGCACAAATAATCAGACAGATTTTCAGCAGTGACTTTCCGGAAAAATTATCAGAAAAGACTTGCTAATATTTCCGGAATATGTTATAATATTCATGATGTTCTATTATCATGAACAATAAAATTTGAAATATTTATCATGAAAAGGAGTTTTTTTGCTATGCAGAAATTTGGTCATTTCGATGACGTCAACAAAGAATATGTCATCACTTCTCCCAGAACCCCCTATCCGTGGATTAACTACCTCGGCACACAGGCTTTCTTCTCCCTGATTTCCATTACCGCCGGCGGTTATCATTTCTATAAAGATGCCCGCCTGAGAAGAATTACCCGCTATCGCTATAACAACGTTCCGGTTGATATGGGCGGACGCTATTTCTATATCAACGATAACGGCACTATCTGGTCTCCCGGCTGGTCTCCGGCCAAAACCGAACTCGATTCCTATGAATGCCGTCACGGTATGGGCTATACCATCATCACCGGCAAGAAGAACGGTCTTTCCGCAGAAGTCACTTTCTTTGTTCCGCAGGACTACAACGGCGAAATTCAGCGCGTTGTCCTCAAAAATGAAGGCAATACAGAAAAATCTTTCAAACTGTTCTCCATGATTGAATGGTGTCTCTGGAATGCACAGGATGACAGTACAAACTTCCAGAGAAACTTCAATACCGGTGAAGTGGAAGTAGAAGGCTCTACTATGTTCCATAAAACAGAATACAAAGAACGCAGAAATCATTTTGCTTTCTATACTGTAAATTCTGAAATCGAAGGCTTTGACTGTGACCGTGAATCTTTCATGGGTCTGTATAACGGCTTTGAAAATCCGCAGGCTGTTGTAAACGGCAAATCTGCTAACTCCAAGGCTGACGGCTGGTCTCCTATTGCTTCCCACTGCATCGCTGTTACCCTCCAGCCCGGCGAAACCAAAGAATTAATCTTCATTCTGGGTTATGTTGAAAATCCTAAAGAAGAAAAATTCCTTTCCGACGGAAAGAGCCTTAACAAATCCCGTGCATACGAAATGATTCAGAAATATAACACTTCTGAAAAAGTTGACGAAGGTCTCGGCGAACTCAAGGCTATGTGGGATGCTCTCCTGTCCAAGTATACTGTCAATACCCCTGATGAAAAGATGAACAGAATGGTAAATATCTGGAATCAGTATCAGTGTATGGTTACATTTAATATGTCCCGTTCCGCTTCTTATTTTGAATCCGGTATCGGCAGAGGTATGGGCTTCCGTGACTCCAATCAGGACTTACTCGGCTTTGTACACCAGATTCCTGACCGCGCAAGAGAACGTCTGATTGACCTCGCTTCTACTCAGTTCGAGGACGGCGGATGCTATCATCAGTATCAGCCCCTCACTAAGAAGGGTAATGACGAAATCGGCGGCGACTTCTCCGATGACCCGCTGTGGATGATTCTTTCTGTAGCCGCTTATATCAAAGAATCCGGCGACTATGGTATTCTGGATGAATTAGTTCCTTATGATAACGATGCTTCCAAAGCACAGACTATGATGCATCACCTCAAGCAGAGCTTCTATCATGTTGCGCAGAACGTAGGCCCTCACGGACTGCCGCTTGCAATGCGTGCTGACTGGAACGACTGCATCAATCTGTCCTGCTGGAGCGAAGAACCCGGCGAATCTTTCCAGACTTCCACTTCTCCCAAGTATGGTGAGGACAAGTATTCCAAGATTGCAGAATCCCTTATGGTTGCTGGTCTGTTCACCTATGCCGGCCCTGCTTTCGTTGACCTCTGCAAGTACAAGGGCGATGAAGAAGGTGCAAAGGCTGCTCAGGCTGAAATCGACAAGATGAAAGACAATATCATGAAATACGGCTGGGACGGCGAATGGTTCTTAAGAGCTTATGACGATACCGGTGCAAAGATGGGCTCTAAAGAATGCGAAGAAGGAAAAATCTTTATCGAACCGCAGGGCTTTATGGTCATGTCCGAAGTTGGTAAGGAACAGGGCGCAGACATCAAGGCTCTGGATTCTATCGACAAGTATCTCAATTCTGAACATGGTCTTGTGCTGAATAATCCGGCATTCACAAAATATTATGTTCAGTACGGCGAAATTTCTACTTATCCGGCTGGCTACAAGGAAAATGCTGGTATTTTCTGCCATAACAATGCTTGGATTATCTGCGCAGAAGCTTATGCAGGACGCGGCGACAAGGCTTTTGAATATTATTCCAAAATTGCGCCCGCTTACAGAGAAGAAAAATATTCCGACCTGCACAGAACTGAACCCTATGTATATGCTCAGATGATTGCCGGCAAGGATGCTGCACGTCACGGCGAAGCTAAAAACAGCTGGCTGACTGGTACTGCTGCATGGAATTTCGTGGCTGTTTCTCAGTATATTCTGGGTATCATGCCCGACTGGAACGGCTTAAAGGTTGACCCGTCTATCCCGAAGGCTTGGGACGGCTTTACTGCAACCCGTCAGTTCCGCGGTGCTACTTATAATATCACTGTCAAGAATCCGAATCATGTTTCTAAGGGTGTTGTTTCCCTGACAGTGGACGGCAAGGCTGTAGAAGGCAATGTTGTTCCGGCTCAGGCTGACGGCGTTCATGAAGTTGTTGTGACTCTTGGCTGATAATTTCATTAAGAAAAGCTGAATTTTAAAATTAGAATCCCCCGGCGGAGAAACCGCCGAGGGATTTTTTATTTGATATTCGTCATAAATTCAGATAATAATTCACGGGTTTCAGTGTAGTCCAGACAGTAGAGAGTGCATTTCTGAGGCGTTTCGGCACGGAAATAGACTGTCAGATGACACTTGTTGCTTTTCTTCTGCCAGATGTGCTGATGAATCCGCACTTTCACAACGCTGTCTGTTTCGGCGACAATCGTGTGAAATGTGAACCCCTTGCAGTATCTCATGCAGATACGGTTCTTCGAGATGCCGATTCCGCTACTCATCAGAGAAGCTATCTGTACAATCAGTTTCCAGACAATTGGTATCACTATCGTGATTTGCATCAGATTCGTGATTTCCTGTACTGCCGGAAACAGGTTTTCCAGAAACTCACCTGTCGGATAAATCGCCGCAAATCCGATAACGCACCAGCACACATAGCCCCACCATGACTGTTTGGGAGGCCGGAGCTGATTTTTCAGAAAACGACTGCCGGGGAAAATCATCGGCATGGTTTCGATAAGCTCTTTCTGTGTCAGAATCGGCAGACAAATCGGCATCGCGCCCCTTTGATTGCCGTAGCCCGGACAGTTCACTGCCAGCGAATATACACGAAACAGCTTTGTCAGAAGATTCTGCCGGATGTCCAGAAAATTAATTTTGTGATTCTGAAGATAGAAATATCTTGTCGTCATCAGTCCGCTTTTTACAAATAACTGACGCTTATCGCTTTCCATATAGAAACCGCCGTAGCGAATCAGATTGCTAATCATGGACAACAGCCATGATGACAGAATCAGAATTCCTACAGTTACCGCTATCGGCGGAATACCGGCCAGATGTTCAGCAACTTCACGAGAAACAGTATTCAGGCGTTCTGTCAGTTCAAATTCATTGATTAAATCACGGGCGATTCTTCCACTCTGAAACCAGAATACAGCGATATAAAGCGCACCAGAAAAACTGCTAGAAAAAATAACAGAAAATAATAATATCTTCCACAGCCGGACTTTTCGTTCATAGTGATGGCGTTTTCCCTGCCGGAGTCTCGGCAGTGCTGAAAGAAATAACGGTTCATCTTTCTTCCGGATAAGAAGCTTGATGTCTGTCGAATTCAGCAGGCCGGATGCTGTATCCGCATACAGATAAGAGGCATGAAACGGCCGGAGAAATAACGAATGCTCAATCGTCAGGGCAGAGAGATTTTTCACAGGCATGATGCGCTTCCGGGTGAAGATAAAACTATCCTGTACATAAAGCTGACCGTCTTCAACTGTGAATTTCCGGAAAAACCAGATGCAAAAGCCATATCCCAGAATTATCGCCAGAATCAGCAAGTCGAACCATGCACCGTTCAGCCAGTTCAGAAAAGCTTCCGGAGATAAACGAAATCCGGTTATCTGGTGTTTGTTCCAAGCTTTTAGAATATTCCACAAACCACGCAGAAACGGAAAAATCAACAGCCATATTGTTTTCATGCTGTATTTGAGAATTCGCAGAGGATGTTCACGGTGCATGAAAAACACCCTTTCTTTCTAAAAATTCTGTCAGCTCACAGCGGTCTGACTTTTTCAGAAAAAAAATCATGAGACTCCCCCCATAAACATATAATATCATGAAGTTCAGTCCAAGAAGTCCGTCCCAAGGGCCTGTAATCAACTGTACAAACTGTACCGACTGCAAGCGGATAGACTGTTCGCGCTGAAAAAACATTCCTGTCCTGACAGTTACCTGACTGGATGTCACAATGCACCGCAGATTTGAGAAATATAACGGCATACAGAAAAAACTCAGCACAACAGCAGTCAGCACAAAAACAATTATCAATGCCCACATGATAACCGCCCAGCGCGACAGGAATTTCGTACTCGCAAAAATCAACAGAGATGCAAGCAGACAGACAATCACCTGCAACAATTTCATAGCAGACAAATCCGCAGAATATTCTTTCAAAGACGACAGACCTCCTTCCGGAATCACCATATATATTATAACATAAAACAGAAATATTTTTCAAGTGTATTATGCAGAAAGGAGCAAACATGATAAAATTTCTGACAGGCCTGAATCAGATGCTCTGGGGGAGCGGTCTGGTCGGGCTTCTGCTGGGGACGGGAATTTTCTGTCTGTGCAGTCCGGATTTAAACTGTCTGAAAAGTTTCGGGTTACTGTTCCGGAAACAAGAAATTCAGGGGATACCTGTCTTTCAGTCCTGTATGACTTCGCTTGCCGCGGCTATGGGAACAGGCAATATCATCGGAGTGGCTACGGCTCTGACTCTGGGGGGCGCAGGTGCAGTTTTCTGGATGTGGATTTCTGCACTCTGCGGTATGGGACTCATCTATGCCGAAAATGTTCTGAGCTGTCACTACCGGACAGGTCAGACTTCCGGTGCGCCTGCCTATCTCCGATACGGCCTGAAAAGTCCTAAACTCGCCGGAATTTTCGCTGTCTGCTGTGTCGGCGCATCCTTCGGCATGGGCAATATGACACAAAGCCATGCCATGGCCGAAATCTTACAGGCTTCTTTTCAGATTCCGGACTGGCTGACCGGAATTTTCATCATGATGATTCTGTTTCTGATAGTTTCCGGCGGTGCAGAGCGTATCGGCAAATTTTCGGCTGTTATCGTTCCGGTTATGACAGGCATCTATCTGATATGTGTCTGCATCATCCTGTTTTTCTACAGAAACAATCTGCTCTCTGTTTTTTCTGATATCTTCCGGAATGCATTTGGTATCCGCGCAGTCGGCGGAGGCATCAGCGGAACAGCTCTGAAATATGCCGTTTCGGTTGGTGTCCGGAGGGGTGTATTCTCGAACGAAGCAGGCCTTGGAAGCAGTGGTCTGCTTCATGGAGAAGCTTCCGGTCAAAAACCCGAATTCTTAGGCCTTTGCAGTATGCTCGAAGTTATTGCTGATACTTTCGTCTGCTGTACGGCGACGGCTCTGGTAATTCTCTGTACTGATACGCTGAAATCTGGTCAGGACGGTGCAGGTCTTGTCCTGAGCGCATTCCGTCTGGGAATGGGTGTTCTGGCTGACTGGATTCTTCCTCCGGTGATTGCTTTATTTGCATTCTGTACGCTGACAGGCTGGTGCTTCTGCGGTATGAATGCCCTGAAATCTCTGACTGTGAATCCGCATTGTCTGAAATGCTATCAGATTCTGTTCTGTATCGGGGCATTTGTCGGCACAGTCATGAAGCTGGAAGCTGTCTGGACGCTTGCTGATATTGCGAATGCCTGTATGGCTTACTGTAATCTTCCGGCAATGATGCTTCTCATTCCGGAAATCAAAAACCGCCGTACTGCGTGAACAGTACGGCGGTCTGATAATTCTTAATCTATCAAGAGATTAGTCATTGTACATTTTGGTTAATCTTGTCAGATAATCATATCTGTCCTTAGCATTTTCGACAGCATTATCGAACAGCTTTTCAGCTCTTTCCGGATTCTGACGAGCCAGTGCATTATAACGTACTTCGCCCATGAGGAAGTTTTTATATTCTTCTACATTCGGAGCTTTGGAATCCAGAATGAACGGATTCTTGCCTTCCTTCTTGAGGTCGGGGTTATATCTGTACAAATGCCAATAACCTGCCTGAACAGCCTTCTTTTCTTCTGCCTGTGCAGTTGCCATACCGGTCTTGATACCGTGGTTAATGCAAGGTGCATAAGCGATGATGATAGATGGGCCGTCATAAGCTTCTGCTTCACGGATTGCCTTTAAGCACTGATTCTGGTCAGCACCCATTGCAATGTGTGCTACATAAACATAACCATAGCTCATGGCAATACCAGCCAAATCCTTCTTCTTGACTACCTTACCAGCAGCGGCAAACTGTGCAATCGCACCGGTAGGTGTGGACTTGGAAGCCTGTCCGCCTGTGTTGGAGTAAACTTCGGTATCAAATACCATGATATTGACATTTCTGCCGGAGGCGATAACATGGTCGAGACCACCAAAGCCGATGTCATATGCCCAGCCGTCACCACCGAAAATCCACTGGGATTTCTTGCGGAGGAAGTCCTTTTCTGCCAGAATTGCCTTGGCATCATCACAGTCGCATTTTTCCAGAACAGCGATTAATTCTTCTGCTGCCGGTGTGTTGGCTGCGCCGTCGTTCTTGGTTTCAAGGAACTTGGCAATTGCATTCTTAACTTCTTCTTTCTGAGCCTTTTCAGCGAGAGCTTCTACTTTAGCAATTACACGGTTTCTCAGAGTTTCCTGACCGAGGAACATACCGTAACCGAATTCAGCATTGTCTTCAAACAGGGAGTTGCTCCATGCAGGGCCATAGCCTTTCTTGTTCACAGTGTAAGGTGTGGACGGTGCGGAGTTGCCCCAGATGGAAGAACAGCCTGTTGCGTTGGCAATATACATTCTGTCACCAAAGAGCTGTGTGATGAGCTTTGCATACGGAGTTTCGCCGCAGCCTGCACATGCGCCGGAGAATTCAAGCAGCGGCTGCTTGAACTGTGAACCCTTGACAGTAGCTTCTGTGAACTTAGCAGTCACTTCCGGCTTGATATCCTTAGTTGTACCAAAGTCAAATGCTGCCTGCTGGTCAAGCTGAGATTCCAGAGGCTTCATCACGAGAGTTTCAGCCTTCTTGTTAGCCGGGCAGATGTTTGCGCAGACACCACAGCCTGTGCAGTCCAGAACAGATACTGTCATGCCGAACTTCAGGTCGCCGATGGCCGGCTTCAGAGCAGCAAGCTTCATGGATGCCGGAGCTTCAGCAGCTTCTTCAGGAGTCAGAGTTACCGGACGCAGTACAGCGTGAGGACATACATAAGCACACTGGTTGCACTGAATACATGTATCAGGATTCCATGTCGGAACAGTTACAGCGATACCGCGCTTTTCAAATGCGGCAGAACCAGAGGGAGATGTACCGTCAGCCAGCTTCACAAATGTGGAAACAGGCAGCTTGTCACCCTGCTGTGCGTTGCAAGGAATCTGTACATTATTAACAAAGTCTTCCAGTTCCTTGTTTGCACAGGATACCTTCGGCATACCCATAGGAGTATCTTCAGCAGTCTTCCATGCTTCCGGAACGTTGATTTCTACAATGCCCTTATAACCTGCATCAATAGCGTTCCAGTTCTTTTCAACAACATCCTGACCCTTCTTAGCGTAGGACATTTCTGCAGCGGCCTTCATGTAGCCGAGAGCATCTTCAAACGGGATAACGTTTGCAAGCTTGAAGAATGCAGACTGGAGAATTGTATTGATTCTTGTGCCCATGCCGGTTTCTTTGCCGAGCTTTACGCCGTCTACTGTGTAGAACTTGATATTGTTCTGAGCGATATATCTCTTAACCTGTCCGGGCAGATGCTTTTCAAGACCTTCTGCATCCCAGATGGTGTTCAGCAGGAATGTACCGCCGGGCTTGATGTCAGATACCATGTCATATTTATCAATATAGCTCTGGTTGTGACATGCTACAAAGTCAGCCTTGTTAATCAGATAAGTAGATTTAATCGGAGTTTTACCGAATCTCAGGTGAGATACTGTAACACCGCCGGATTTCTTGGAGTCATAAGCGAAATATGCCTGTGCATACATGTCAGTATGGTCACCAATAATCTTGATGGAGTTCTTGTTTGCACCAACTGTACCGTCAGAACCCAGTCCCCAGAACTTGCAGGAAATTGTTCCGGCAGGTGCTGTATCAGGAGAGAAGCTGTCATCCAGAGACAGATTAGTTACATCGTCTACGATACCAAGAGTAAATCTCTTCTTTTCAGTATTCTTGAAGACTGCAATAATCTGGTTCGGAGTGGTATCCTTAGAACCTAAACCATAACGGCCGGAATAAATCTTTACATCATGGAACTTGCTGTCATTCAGAGCAGCAACTACATCCAGATACAGAGGTTCGCCCAGAGAGCCGGGTTCTTTGGTTCTGTCAAGTACGGAAATCTGCTTTACAGTATCCGGAATGACTTCAATCAGCTTTTCAGCGACAAACGGTCTGTACAGTCTGACACGAACCATACCGTACTTGCCGCCGTTTGCGTTCAGATAATCGATAGTTTCTTCTACAGTATCCATCACAGAACCCATTGCAATGATGATATGTTCTGCATCCGGTGCGCCATAATAGTTGAACAGCTTGTAGTTTGTGCCAATCTTTGCATTGACCTTTTCCATGTATTTCTCGACAACTGCCGGAAGTGCATCATAATATTTATTACATGCTTCACGAGCCTGGAAGAAAATATCAGGATTCTGTGCAGAACCTCTCTGAACAGGATGGTTCGGGTTCAGAGCACCGTCACGGAATGCCTGTGCTGCATCCCAGTTCATCATTTCTGCTAAATCAGCATCATCCCATACTTCAATTTTCTGAATTTCGTGAGAAGTTCTGAAACCGTCAAAGAAATGCAGGAAAGGCACTCTGCCTTCGATTGTGGACAGATGAGCCACTGCACCTAAATCCATAACTTCCTGCGGATTGGAAGAACACAGCATTGCATAGCCGGTCTGACGACAGGCATAAATATCAGAATGGTCGCCGAAAATATTCAGTGCATGAGAAGATACACATCTTGCAGATACATGAATCACATTCGGGAGCAGTTCGCCTGCAATTTTGTACATATTCGGAATCATCAGCAGTAATCCCTGAGACGCTGTGTAAGTCGTTGTCAGCGCACCAGCAGAAAGAGAACCGTGTACAGTACCGGCCGCACCAGCTTCGGACTGCATTTCTACTACAGTAACAGGGTCGCCGAACAGGTTCTTCTTGTCCTTTGCAGACCACTGGTCAGTGACTTCTGCCATAACGGAAGAAGGGGTAATCGGATAGATAGCAGATAAATCCGTGAACGGATAGGATGCCCATGCGGCGGCGTTATTGCCGTCCATGGTTTTCATTTTTCTTGCCATGGATAAAAATCCTCCTTGAAAATAATAATAAAATAATAAAAATAAATCTGTTTGACAGTCAAACAACTTTTATATTTCTATTTTAGCACATAAATCTAATTTTGTAAATAGTCTATTTGTGCAAAATATCTCAATTTTTTTGAACAATTTGCACAATTTCCCTAACGCAAAAGGAAATTATCCACGCTGTCAATTGGCATTCTCACCATAATCATTTCAAGGCATTTAGCTAGGATGTACAAAAATTTTGTTTTTCTTCTGATTTTTTGCAAATTTCTATTGACGAAAAGGCTTTTTTGAGTTATAATAATAACAGTGTTAAATACGGATTTAAGTTGACGTATGATTAACACTCGTTTTGTTGTCTCCTTTCTTTTGTTCTACACAAAAATTTTATTTTATCTGAAACTTATTTCCGGCAGGGCTTCACGCTCTGCCATTTTTCTTTTTTTCACGGGAAATGTCATATCCGCTCCGGAAATCCGTCTTATGAAACAAAGGGGGGATGTCTCATGGACGATATGCAGATTATAGAACTCTATTTCGCCCGCAGTCAGGATGCCGTCAGAGAAACACAAAAAGAATACGGCGTGTACTGCTTCAGCATTGCTGATAATATTCTTCATAATCAGCAAGACGATGAAGAATGTGTCAGCGATACATGGCTCAGGGCTTGGAACGCAATTCCGCCTCAGAAACCGTCCAGACTGAAATTATTTCTTGGAAAAATTACCCGAAATCTCGCATTCGACAAATATCGGCAGAAAACAGCCGGAAAACGCGGAAACGGCGAATTCAGTGCCGTTCTGGACGAACTCGAAGAATGTATCGCTTCGCCGGATGATGTCGAGAAAAGCTTTGATGCCAAACTGCTCCGGCAGGGACTGAATATATTTCTCAAATCTCTGCCCCAGCGTGAACGGCAGATTTTCCTGAAACGCTATTTCTATGCCGAATCAGTGAAAAGTATCGCCGGAGAATTTCAGATTACTGCCAATCACTGCACTGTAATTCTGAAACGTGTCCGCAAAAAATTACAAACTTATCTGGAACAGGAGGGCTTTCTGTGAAAAAAGAAGATTTATTCAAGGCAATCGGTGACGTGGATGATGCCTTTTTAGATGAAAATGTTACTGAAATCAAACATGATACCCGATGGATAACGGCTGTTCTCAGTCTCGTGGCATGTACCGCACTCACCGCCGGACTGATTCATTTCGTCCCGAAACCTGCCAGACAGCCTCAGGAAGAAATCAAAGTCGCAAGCTCGGAAACAACCGTCACAACTGTTGCCGAAACGATTCCAGAATTTTCTGACAGTCAAGATACTGTTTTTTCCGAAACTGCAAGCTGTCAGGTTTATATCAGCAGAATGGAAAATTATGCAGAAGTAAATAAAAACGCACCGGAAAATCTCTTTGACAGCATTCCTTTTCCGGAACTCGAAATTGCTGTCAATGCCGAGGACGGCTATGTTTCTATGCTGACAGTATTCGATTCCAACAGCCTGCCACGTGTCGGTGTCCTCACAAGAACAGATTCCGATTTTACTTATCTCTGTCAGATAAATGGTCTGGAATTCACGCTTGAACATCCAGATGCAGAAACTTTGATTTTCCATTGTGAAAATCATCCTCTTGATGGCAGAACCCTCACGCTCTGCCGGGATGCCGTTCAGCCGTTTGCTGACCTCTCAGACGATGACATTCAGGAAGCTGTTATCTGGACGGCTTTTGAAGAAAATCAGGCACATGGCTTTATCGGACGGAAAATTTCTGATTTTGCCGATATTTTAAGAAATATGAAACTCTATTATAAAACGCTCGCCCACGAATCCGGAGATTATTATTTTACAGTTACCCTGAAAGACGGCACAAGCTACGAGATTCAGCCGACACAGAGTTTCCTTGCCGTTAACGGCGGTTTATATTATGCAGATGAAGCAACCCGTCAGGCACTTGCCGAATTTTATCAGAACTATACAGAAGAAGATATTCCGGAATCCGTTCCCGAAACAACCGCCCCCGAAACTTCCGGAACGGAGTCACAAAGCACGACTTCCGCAGAGAGCACAGTAGAAGGTGTCATTCTGCCCTACACCACGACACAAGACCGGCTTTCACTTGAACCGCAGATTCTCCCTTATACCACCACAGAGGGCGAAACCCAGCCCCAACCGCAGGTTCTGCCCTATACAAAATTACAGACAGAAACCACCACTACAACTGTTACAGAAGCTGTTACGGAACTTTCCACTGAAATATCAGAAATTCCGGAAGGAATTCAGAATATTATGTATGAAGATGAGGCCAGCGGAATAATCTTTTCACACATTCAGCCGGAAAATGAAACGCATATTGAAATTGCAGTGGAAAACGGCTGTTATCTGGAAAGCAATCTTTCTAATGCAATCCGATACTATCCGGAAAAGAAATATGCTGTTTCCATGCAGGTATTTTCTCATCTTCTGTTACAGGATATTGAAGAAGAACTTGCCGGCAAGGGAATTGAGATTCTCGGACATCGGGAATCTGACGGACGGATTCTCGCCATTGTGACAGAAGAACAGCTCAATCTGCTCAATCAGACTGAAACTATGGGTTTCCTGATTGACCTTGTTTCACAATCCTGAAAAAACCCCTTTCCGGAACAATCCGGAAAGGGGTTTCACTTTCGATAAGAATTATTCTTTGGTGCATTCTTCACAGGAGGGGACATCGCCTACGATTAATTTCGCATCAACACCCTGTTTTGTGTAATAGTCCGTCAAAGCCGCCTTGACAGCTTCTTCTGCCAGAACCGAACAGTGTACCTTGACAGGCGGAAGTCCGTCAAGTGCTTCCATAACGGCTTTATTTGTGAGCTTCAGAGCATCGTCAATGGTCTTGCCCTTAATCATTTCCGTTGCCATGGAAGAAGTTGCAATTGCTGCACCGCAGCCAAATGTCTTGAACTTGACATCAGAGATAGTATCGCCGTCAATTTTGAGATACATCTTCATGATGTCGCCGCACTTAGCATTGCCGACTTCGCCCACACCGTCAGCGTTTTCAATTTCGCCGACATTACGGGGATTCGTAAAATGGTCCATTACTTTTTCACTGTAATTCATGATAAAATTCCCTCCTGAATCTTAAACTAGTTTTTTATTCTGTTTTGTGAGTGTTTCCCACATCGGGGACATGCTTCTTAATCTTTCGACAATCTGGGGAAGTACTTCAAGGATATAATCAGCATCTTCTTCGGTGAATTCCTCGCCGAAACTCAGACGCAGAGAACCGTGTGCTACTTCGTGAACCAGCCCCAGCGATAACAGCACATGAGACGGGTCGAGCGAGCCGGATGTGCACGCAGAGCCGGAAGATGCCTGAATTCCGTAATAATCCAGCATCAAAAGCAGACTTTCACCCTCAATGCCGACAATGGAAATATTCACATTTCCGCAGAGTCTTTTTTCTCTGTCGCCGTTAAGTCTTGTCTGGTCGATTTTCAGAATGCCGTCAATCAGCTTGTCTCTCAAAGGAGTCAGCTTTGCAATTTTTCCGGGAATATCGGCTGTCGCAATTTCCAGTGCCTTTGCGATACCGATAATGCCGGGAACATTTTCTGTTCCGGCGCGTTTTCCGGATTCCTGACCGCCTCCATGAATCAAGTTCGACAGAAGAATGCCCTTTCTGACATACAGAATGCCGATACCTTTCGGCGCGTGGAACTTATGGCCGGAAATTGAAAGCATGTCAATATTTTGTGCCTTGACATCAATCGGCACATTGCCGACTGCCTGAACCGCATCTGTATGGAACAGAACCCCGTGCTTCTTGCAGATTGCACCAATTTCCGGAATCGGCTGGATTGTGCCGATTTCGTTATTGGCATACATGATAGTTACCAGAGCAGTATCTTCACGAATAGCTTTTTCGACATCTTCGGGATTGATAAGCCCTTCCGGACTTACGGGCAGATATGTCACTTCAAAGCCATGCTTTTCGAGAAATTCGCAGGTATGGAGCACAGCATGATGTTCAAATACCGTCGTGATAATATGCTTTTTGCCTTTTGCGGCAAGTCTGTCAGCAGTTCCCTTGATAGCCCAGTTATCTGATTCTGAACCGCCGGCAGTGAAATAGATTTCCTTCGGGTCGGCATTGAGGCATTTTGCTATTCTTGCACGGGCATCTATAATAGCGCGTTCGTTTTCGCGGCCTTTAGAATAAATACTGGACGGGTTGCCAAAATGTTCCTGAAAATAGGGAAGCATTTCTTTTAAGACTTCATCAGACACTGCTGTAGTAGCGGCATGGTCTGCGTAAATATATCGTTTTTCCATTGTTATGACCTTCTTTTTTGTAGAATTTTCTTATATTATACCACAACTATAGGAATAATACAATCATCGTTAGACCGGTTAACGATTCCGATTTTCGATAAACGGTGATAGAATTTCCTGATAGAGGAGTTACAGAATTTTCCGGCACACGTTTCAATTATAACAAAAAAACAAACACTTGTCAATAGAAAATCAGAAAAAATCACAAAAAACCTGTCCGGTCAGTCCGGACAGGCAATTCTGAAGACATTCAGCGGATAATCTTGAAATCATCCACAAAACCAGCCATTCCGTCCCATGTGCCCTTGAGAATGGAAGCTTTCTGAGGAATCACTTCGATATTGATATAAGTATACTTATCGCTTGGAATTTCGAGTGTCAGCTTCTGCCAGCCCCTCTGGGAAAGCGAAATTGTCCGGGACTGAATTTCAGAATCATCAAACTCACAGTAGGCCATGAGCCGGGCGACTGCATCACAGTCATTTTCCAGTGCAAGGAGATTGACGGAAACAATGTCACCGGTGCAAAGTTCTGTTTTCTTATAGAGTCTGAATAAATCATGTGCCTGAACATACCATTCCCAGTATTTGATAACATGCGCATTTTTACTGGGTGCTGGTACGGGTGCAGGCTCTTTGCAGAAACAGTAAAAATCATGGTCGCCCTCGATTTTTATGCCGTTGCGCCACATCAGAGCAGATAATTTTTCAATTGGATATTCCATAATAAACACCATCCTTTTTTGAAATCTGAAATTTAATATATCTAATTATAACAAATTTCTTCCGGATTGTCAAGAGAAAATCAGATAATTTTTATAGATTCTGTCATAACAGCACACAGCCGGCATTGTCAATTTTCAGGTCATGGACTTCCCAGCCCTTCAGCCCGGCATTATCCAGTGAGAAACGCATTTTTCCAGCGAAATAAGTATTTTCTTCATCAGCAATAGCCATCACAGTAGGCCCTGCTCCGGAAATGTAAACCGCATATGCGCCGTGCGCATAGGCAATATCAAACACTTCCCGTGCATGGGGGATTAATGCCATCCGGTAGGGCTGATGTAGTTTGTCATGTGTCGCCGTTCGCAGATTCTCAAACTTGCCCGTCAGCAGAGAAGCCGAAAATAAAGCTGCTCTCGAAAGATTATACACAGCATCCTTATGAGACACTTCCGACGGCAGACAGGCTCTTGCCTTTTCGGTTTTCAGCTCGAAATCCGGAATCATAGCGACAAATCTCAATTTTGTGTAGACTTCCTGCTTTACCCAGTGAACGCGTCTTCCGTCGAAAACTGCCGTCACAATACCGCCTAGCAAGGCCGGAGCAGTATTGTCCGGATGGCCTTCAATCTGTGCCGCCAAATCAACTAAATCATCCGTATCCAGCGGATTTCCGAGCAGTGTATTTGCGCCTACAAGTCCGGCTACGATACACGCTGAACTCGAACCCAGACCCCGTGTCATGGGGATTCTGTCATGCTGAATCAGTTTCAGGCCGTCTAATTTCTTTCCGCAGACTTCAAATAAATCCTTCGCGGATGTGTAAATCAAATTCCGCTCATCTGTAGGGACATTCGGGTTTTCCGGTGCGGAAATCTCGATTCTGTCACTTTCTTCCATCTCAATCGTATTGTAATACTGCAAGGCAAGCCCCAGCGCATCAAATCCTGCGCCGAGGTTGGCACTTGTTGCAGGTACTTGTAATGTAATCATAATTACAGCTCCTCTCCTTGAATCAGATTGTATTTTTATTTCCGGAAGTTCCTGTTTCAGTATATGAAATATTCTCTTTCTGTGATACACGAAAGGACGGCGGAAACGCCGTCCTTTCCGGTTAAATTCAAGATGCAGCCTTTTCAGCCTGCATGGCAGCACGTTTCTTGTTGCGGAGTTTCGCAATCAGGACTTTATTATTTTTTCTGTCATACTGCCAGAACATGATGATAATGCCGACACCTACCGCAAGCATAATCACACCAAGTACGAAATAAGGCGGTGTGTAGCTCATGGTGATGGTGTGTGTACCAGGTTCAAGCTCTACATAAATCATAGCTTTCAGACACTGCTGTGCATTGACAGTTTCCAGATTGCCTTCATCATTGGTTGTCTGTACTTTTCTGCCGTCTACCTTGACAGTCCAGCCGTCTTCATACGGAATCGAAGTGAACAGAATCTGTCCTTCCTGAGAAGTCACAGTGCCTCTGATATATGTTGCAGTGGCTTTCTGTACCTGCATCTGCTGGGTTTTCAGAACGTCAATATCTTCCTGATATACATCTTCATTGAAATAATAGAAATACGGTGCTTTGATGATGGTTGCATTCTGGTCGTTATCGACAGTCACGCGGAGTGCGACCTGTGTGCCGGGCTCGTAAACGCCCAAATCCAGAATACAGTAGTTCTTTGTCTCGAAATATCTGCCGAAACTGGTGAAGTTATAGTTTTCAGTTACGTTGTCCCATGTGCCGAGCCAGAGATTAACTGCCTGTTCATTTTCGGTTTTCAGATAGGCATAAATTCTCTTGTTTTCGGTAACAGTGAATCTGTAGTCGATAGTCGGGTCACCGCTGTCCATTTTGGTGTAAGTGGCCTGACCGTTATAGTCCGACAGCGTTACCGCGCCGAGGACAGTTTCTACATACGGAACAGGAGTATAATATTCTGTAACAGAGGCAATCTGTCCGGCTTCGTCAAACTGGGTTTCGCCCATCATGGTACTGAGCAGAACATTCTGACTGTTGAAAGGATTATCATTGCCCAGATGGTCGATTTTCAGAAGGTCATCATCAACAAGATAGCCGACAGACAGGGCATTCGGATTCTGATAAATGCTGATAGTCTTGTTTCTGGGATTGCCGTCAGCATCTTTGTCATCATAATCGTCGAAATTATATTCATCTACTTTCACATAGGACGGATGCAGAAGATTTCTGGGAGAAGAATCGCCTCTGTCAAGAACGTACTTGATGCCAAGCAGAGAGTCAGCAAGTTCCGTTGTGCCGTCATATCTGGAATAGTAGCTTCTCATGTTGTAGCCCATAGTTTCAATAAAATTCAGGGTCTGGGCATTCATGACAGAGCTGGAATGTGTCAGGCCTTTCAGACCGAATGCCATGTTGTCATTGACACATCTGACATATGTCTTTTCAGAACGGTACAGACCGCCGTCAATGCCGTTGCTGTGATTCTTGTCATATTCTTCCATAAGGTCAACAGCGGCACGGCCGGACTGCACGAATGTCCTGTAAGATGCTCTTGAAGAATAAGCTACTTCTTCATCTACATCATGCATAGTTTCCACTGTATTGAATACCAGTTCGCCGGAAATCGCACATAACAGCACTATCGGCAGAACCATGCTGTTTTTCTTGTTCAGCATTCCGTACAGAATCAGCAGATAAACTGCCGATAAGCCTACAGAAAGCCAGATAGATTTCATTTCGTCCATGCTGTCATAGTTCTGTGAGTTGATGAACAGGCAAAGTGCCAGAAATCCGAAAAAGACTCCGCCTAAATAGCTTGTGTCGATATGTTCCAGCTCACGGAATGATGTTGCCGCCATGGATAACAGAATAAACGATACAATGAAAGAATAGCGGAACGGAAGCCAGTTCGGAACTTGTCCGCCGTGCCACCACATATCCACAGGTTTGATATACATGCTGAAAAACATTACCAGCAGTAAAAAGCCATAGCCCAGCTTGTGCTTCAGTGTAATTTTTCTGTTCAGGAAGTATAACGGCACAAGGACAACTGTCAGAATACCGCAGTAGATTTCCGGACTGCCCTGCACGTTTACAGAGTCATACTGACAGGTCAGCAACTGCCGGAACAGGATAATCGGGTCAAACTGTGTCTGAAAACTGTAATCCGGGTCAGTAAAATCAAATTTACCCAGTGACAAAGCCTTGTAAACAGGCAGAATCATGAACGCTGCACACATCACGGCAACCAGTGTACATACCCCGAATGTCATACAGGTATAGAACATATCTCTGAACTTTCTGTTCTTCTGTTCCGTACCAAAGAAGAAATAATAAATAAAATAAATCGCCGTGAAAATGCCAATCATATAGCCAATGTAGAAATTTGCCACAAACATGACTGCAATCGGAATAATATAATTCACTTTCCGGCCGTCATCTATCAGATATTCCACGCCGAGTGCTATCAGCGGAAGAAATACCAGTCCGTCCAGCCACATGGGGTCAATCGTCTGAATTACCATATAGGCCATCAGCGAATATAAAATGCCGAATATCAGCGACGGAAGTGGCTGTAGTTTCTTGCTTTTCTGTAGATAAATGTGAAATGTCAGACTTGCTGAACCAATTTTCGCAAGTATCATGAGCAACAGGCTTGTCAGCATCATCTTTTCCGGCAGAAGCATGACTATCAGTGTGAACGGACTCGCCAGATAATAGCCGATAACGCCCATATATCCGCCGGACAGGTTTCTGCTCCAGTTGTAGAAGATGCTTCCGTCTCCCCAGAACGCATCACGCAGAGCCTCGAAGTAATAAACATACTGTGCATTGAAGTCCAGCGCAAGCACTGACTGCTCCCCGAATGGATATAACCCGAAAATCGCGTAGCAGATATACATCAGTATGACCGGAATGAAAAATGCCATCAGATAATAACGGCTGCGGAAGAACCAGTCTTTCAGGCCTGTTCCGGAAGATGACTTCTTCGGAGCGGTTCTGGAAACCGGTGCTTTTTCCGCTGTTGAATTTTCCATGATGTTCCTCCTCTTTCTGATTATTTTTTGAAATTTAGCTTTCTGCAAAACCGCAGATGTAGTTATTATAACATGCTTTTTTGCATTTTGCAAGGGGAAAATGCGTTTTTTCGGGTAAAAACAGAGGGTTTTCAGATATAAATTCCAAAAATCGTGATTTTGCACAAATCCGGACTTTTTCATGACACAAATCAGGATATTTTTTCTTCCGGCTTCCGGAACATTCTATTTTCAACAGGTTTTACCCGAAATTTTTGTAAAAAGTCATAATGAAAGAACAAAATCATTGATGATTCTGACAAAAATTGCAGAAATACTTGTATCAGCAGGGAAAATATGATATAATAAAAGTTAATCCGTGAAAAACTCCGGTGCGAGCCGGTCATAAACATATTTCGCCGGAATGCTTGTGAAATACCAGAAGATGCTGTGAACAAGGCATATCTGCCCGTGATAGTTCAGGGGAAGGGTGCTGTAATCCCAGACATTCCAGTGAAGATGCAGATTCACAATCACCCCCACGGCTAATTCATACGACGTGATGACAACTGCCCCCAGCAGATACAGCATCTGTTCTGGCATGGGCGGTGCATACCGGAATAAAATACAAAGCGTTGTGAAAACTGCTCCCCCCGTCAGTGCCATTGTCCAGTGCGTATACCCTCTTGCGAAAATTTCAATCAGCGCATAGAGAAAATAGCCCAGCAGGAATGTAACTGCATATCTTGCAGATTTCATAAAAAATTCCTCCTTTTCCGGATTCTGTATTTTTTTGATTCATCATTAAGCTTGCCCGAAAGGAGTGCTTTTATGCAGACGGTTCTGCTGATTTTATGTGTGATTCTCTGTATGATTGCCGTATTTCAGACCATACTGATTTATAAACTGATACATGCAGTAAAAGCCAATCAGCAGCAGGATTTGCAGAAAGAAATCACAAGGCTCGAAACGGCTCTGAATGCTTCTCAGCAGGTTTCCGGTCAGGCTTTCGAGAAAATGGCCGTTCTGCTCCGTGAGGAACAGAAACAGGCTTTTGAGATACAGGAAGAAAAAATCAGCTTCATCAGCAGACAAACAACACAATATCTTTCCGAAGCAAGACAGGCTTCCGAACTCCTCAGCCGTCAGACAGAAGAACGCATGAGAAGCTTTTCTCTCGAAAATGCACAGAAATTAAATCAGATTGAAACAACTGTTCAGAAACATCTTTCTGAAATGCGCACGGAACAGAATCATCAGCTTGATGACATGCGCCGTGTCGTGGACGAAAAAATGCAGAAAGTCCTCAATGAACGCATGAATCAGGCCTTCTCCAGCGTGAATGAACGGCTCGAACAGGTTCACAGAGGACTCGGTGAAATGCAGAACCTCGCCGGAAATGTCGGCGATTTGAAAAAATTACTCACCAACGTCAAAACCAGAGGAGAAATCGGAGAAATCCAGCTCGAAACGCTCCTTGCAGATATTCTCAGCGAAAATCAATATCTCACCAATGCCAGACTTGGTTCAGGTATTGTCGAATTCGCTGTCAGAATCCCCGATACCCAGAACAGTGAAGCCCTGCTCCCGATTGATGCCAAATTCCCCGGCGATACCTACCAGCATCTGCTGGATGCTTACGAAACAGGCGATAATAAATTAATCCAGTCTGCACAGAAAGCCCTTGCCGAACGCATCAGAAGCGAAGCACAGGACATTCAGAAAAAATACATCACCCCTCCGGTGACGACAGATTTCGGCATTCTGTTTCTCCCGACCGAAGGTCTCTATACCGAAGCCGTACGCGCAGGCCTGACAGAAGAAATCTTCCGGAAATACCGTGTCTTTGTAACAAGCCCTTCCACACTCTGTGCCATGCTCATGACACTGCAAATCGGCTTCCGGAGCGTGGCTGTCCAGAAACGCAGTACCGAAGTCTGGCAGATTCTTGGCGAAGTCCGCACAGAATTCCATAAATTTGCGGATGCCCTCGCCAAAACACAGGATAAAATTTCCTCTGCCGGCGAAGAACTCGAAAAGCTTGTCGGTGTCCGTACCCGCCAGATGAACCGGAAATTAAACAACGTTCAGAATTATCTGACAGAGAATCTCTCTGGAAATGATAATTAAAATAAATCAAGATATATGATAAAAAATTTTAAAAACTAAGGAGAATTTTGAATTATGCGAAAAAGCGGTATTTTACTGCATATTTCCAGTCTGCCTTCACGCTACGGCATCGGCAGAATGGGAAAGGCGGCCTATGATTTTGTAGATTTCCTTCAGCAAAGCGAAACAGCTTTCTGGCAGATTCTGCCCCTCTCGCCCACAAGCTACGGCGATTCCCCCTATCAGAGCTTTTCGGTCTATGCCGGAAATCCCTATTTTATCGATTTCGAGAAGCTTGAAGAACAAGGTCTGCTCGAACATGAAGACTATGCTTCCATGCTGTGGCAGAGAAGTGCAGATGCTATTGATTATGAACTGCTCTACAGAAGCAATATCACTGTTCTCAGACGCGCTTTTGCCAGATTCCGCGAAAAACCTGCAAGGGGCTATCGTTCTTTCAAGAATCATAATAAAGAATGGCTTCCGGAATATGCCCTTTTCATGGCTCTGAAAGATTCCCACGACGGAAAGCCCTGGTATGAATGGGAAACAGAACTTGCCATGCGCGAAAAAAATACGCTCGAAAAAGTAAGAACCGAACTCGCTGACGAAATCGAACTGCAATGCTTTATTCAGTTTATTTTCTCACAGCAGTGGTCAGCACTTAAAAAATATGCCAATCAGCATCATGTCAAGATTATCGGGGATATGCCGATTTATGTCTCTTATGACAGCGCGGATGTCTGGGTATCTCCCGAACTGTTTGACCTTGATGAAAATAAAAAGCCTGTGGAAGTCGCCGGCTGTCCGCCTGACCCCTTTTCCCCGACAGGTCAGCTTTGGGGCAATCCGCTCTATGATTGGGACTATCATGCAAAAACCAATTATGAATGGTGGACTTCCAGATTAAAATTTGCTTCTTCGCTCTATGATGTCATTCGGATTGACCATTTCAGAGGATTCGAGAGCTATTATGCCATTCCGTTCGGCAGTGAAAATGCCGTCAAGGGCAGATGGCGCAAAGGCCCTAACAAGAAATTATTCCAGACAGTCGGAAAAGAACTCGGCGAACTGAATATCATCGCCGAAGATTTAGGCTTTATTACCCCTGCTGTCCGGACAATGCTCAAAGCCCTGCACTATCCGGGCATGAAAGTCTTGCAGTTCGGTTTCGACAGTGACCCCGAAAACGAACATCTGCCTCACAATTTCCAGTCTCCTCACTGCGTTGTCTATACCGGAACGCATGACAACGAAACTCTCAGGGGCTGGCTGGAATCTTCTGCAAAATCTACTGTCAAGTATGCAAAGAAATATCTCAGAGTCAGCAAAAAATCAGAAATCCCAGACGCGCTTGTCGCCTGTGCATGGCAGAGCATTGCAGAACTCGCTGTCGCACAGATGCAGGATTTCCTGCATGAAGACAAATCCTGCCGGATGAATATTCCCTCGAAACTCGGCGGAAACTGGCAGTACAGAACCAGTGAGGAAGATTTCTCTCCCGAACTGGCAAAACAAATCCAGAAACTTAACAGAATCTACGGCAGAGCGTTCAAATCCGAAGAACAGCCTCGCCCAAAAAGAAAATATACACGAAGAAAACTAAAAACTTCTGAACAGACAGAACCAGAAAATATTGCAGATGCGGAGGAAACAGCCGTTTCTCCGCAGGAAAAAGATTAACAGCAGAATATTTAAGAAAGGAATTTTTATCAGCATGTTTCATCATATTACAATTGCCGGTGCAGGTGTGCAGGGTTCACAGCTCGCCGTACAGATAGCCTTTAAAGGCTATCCCGTAACAGTATGGGTTCGCAGTGAGGAAAGCAAGCAGAGAGCTGCTGCCAAAATCAATGCCGTACAGCAGAACTATATCAATGCCATCAAGGCTATGTCGCAGGATGCCTCTTTTTACTGCAAGAGTCTCTGTACGCCGGAGGAGGCAAAAAATCCTGAAATCCTCCGGACTATGCTCGAAAAAGCTGAAAATCTTGCAATTACCCTGACAACCTCTCAGGAACAGGCTTTCGCTGATGCTGACCTCATTATCGAAACTGTCAAAGAAGATATTGGCATTAAACAGGAATTTTATGCTATGCTCGGCAGATTCCTCAAAGAAAATGCCGTTGTGACAACTAATACTTCTTCCCTTGCTCCTTCCGAACTGATTCAGAACGAGAATTATAAAGAAAGATTTCTGATGCTCCATTTCGCAAGCCCTGTCATTAAATGCAATATGGCCGAAGTCATGCGGATTAAAGAAACCAGAGATGATGTATTTGAATCTGTTTATGAATTCGCCGGAACAATCGGTATGTCACCTACCAGAATCAATTCTGAACTCCCCAGAGGCGTGCTGAATTTCATGCTGATTCCGTGGATGGCAAAAGCAGCTTATCTGTGGGGGGCGGATATTGCCAGCCCTCAGGATATTGATAAAACGTGGATGGCCGGTACTATGCACTGTGTCGGGCCTTTCATGCTGATGGATGCTGTCGGTCTGAATATCGTTTATGAAATCCTGATGACAATGGACGGTGCAAACACTGAAGGACATCCCTTCTGTAAAGTAAGAGAACGAGTCGAAGAAATGATGAAAAATAATCAGAAATTTTATAATTCATAAAGGAGGTATTTGTTTATGCTGAATTATACAAGCGAAATCTTTAAAAAATATTTGGAAGCTACCCTGACAAAGCCCGCTTCGGAAACCTCTCCGCAGGAACTTCACAACGCTGTCGGCGAAATGGTCATGAACCTCATGACAGAAGACTGGGAAGACAGCCGTCAGGCGCATAGACATGCACGCCATGCAAGCTATCTGTCTATGGAATTCCTGATGGGCAGAGCGGTCTATAATAATCTGCTCTGTCTGGGTATCTATGACGAAGTGGAAAAAGCTCTGAATGAAATGGGTACTTCTCTCAGCAAACTCGAAGAAATCGAAGATGCTGCCCTTGGAAACGGCGGTCTTGGCAGACTGGCTGCCTGCTTCCTCGACAGTGCTGCTGCTCTGGATTTACCCCTTGACGGTTACGGAATCAGATACAAATATGGTCTGTTCAAACAGTCCTTTGAAAACGGCTTCCAGAAAGAAGATGCTGACGACTGGACAAAATATGGTGATGCATGGTCTGTCCGCCGTGAAGAAGATACCGTCCTCGTTAAGTATAACGGTCTGACTGTCAAGGCTGTTCCCTATGATATGCCCATTATCGGCTATGGTACGAAAAATATCGGAACACTCCGCCTGTGGCAGGCTGAACCCCTGAAAGAATTCGATTTTCACACATTCAACAATCAGAACTATCTGGAAGCCTGTGCTGAAAAAATCTATGCCGAAAATATTTCCAGATGCCTGTATCCTAACGATGATACCAACGAAGGCAAGAAGCTTCGGCTTCAGCAGGAATATTTCTTCAGCAGTGCCTCTTTGCAGGATTTGCTGAAAAAACATCTCGAAGATTACGGAGATTATGACAATCTCGCGGATGTTCTGACCGTTCAGCTCAATGATACCCATCCGGTTATCTCAATTCCGGAACTTATCAGACTGCTTATGAATGACGGCGTTTCGTTTGAAGCTTCTGCCGAAATCGCTAAGAAAGTATTCAGATATACTAATCATACCATCATGGCAGAAGCACTCGAAAAATGGTATGCACCTCTGGTACAGGAACTTCTGCCGGAAATCTATCAGATTATCGTCAGACTGAATGAAATGCTCATTGCTGAACTCTATCAGAAAAATGCTGAAAAAGCACAGATTAACAAAATGCGCATCATTCAGGATAATATGATTCACATGGCGCATATGGCTATTTTCATGGGAAGCTATGTCAACGGCGTGGCGGAAATCCATACCCAGATTCTGAAAGATACCGCCCTCAAAGACTGGTATCAGTACTACCCGGAACGATTCCAGAATAAAACAAACGGCATCACACAGAGAAGATGGCTTGCCCTCTGCAACCGTGAACTGTCTGCACTCCTGACCGAACTGCTTGGCTCGGAAGACTGGGTGAAGAATCTCGATTTACTCAAAGAACTTGATAAATTCGCAGATGACGACAGCATCATGCAAAGATTTATCAGCATCAAGCAGGAGAAGAAAAAACAGCTTGTTTCTTATATCAATTTCAGAGAAGCAGACAGATTTGATTCCCCTGAATCCTGTGAGAAATTCTTTGATGCGGAAAATACTGTTTTCGATATTCAGATTAAAAGACTGCATGAATATAAGCGTCAGCTCCTGAATGCGTTCTCGATTCTGTATCTGTATTATGGAATTAAAGACGGCAGTATTAAGGATTTACCGCCTGTTGCGTTCATCTTCGGCGCGAAGTCCGCTCCCGGCTACCGCAGAGCGAAAGCTATCATCAAGTATATCAACGAAATCGCTAAGATGATTGATTCTGACCCGGAAGTTTCCGATAAGATTAAAGTTTTCTTTGTATCTGAATATAATGTATCCTATGCTGAAAAATTAGTCGCTTCTGCCGATATCTCCGAACAGATTTCCACTGCCGGAACAGAAGCTTCCGGCACAGGCAATATGAAACTCATGCTCAACGGTGCAGTCACCCTCGGCACTTACGACGGCGCAAATGTCGAAATCGTACAGGAAGCAGGAGAAGAAAATAACTATATCTTCGGTGCGCGTGTAGAGGATATCGAAAAAATCAAGGATTCCTACGACAGCCGGAAAATCCTCGCCGAAAATGACAAACTCCGGAAAGTCGTGCAGACCCTCATGGACGGTACTTTCTCCGACGGCGGAAGCGGTGATTTCAAGGAACTCTATGATGCTCTTACTGAAGGCGCAAGCTGGCATGAACCTGACCATTATTACCTCATGCTCGATTTGCAGGACTACTGCGATACTAAAATCAATGCGCTGAAAGATTATCAATCCGACCGGATGGCATTCGCCCGCAAACAGTGGCATAATATCTGCAATGCAGGCAAATTCAGTTCTGACAGAACTATCCGGGAATATGCTGACGAAATCTGGCAGATTCAGCCTGTCAGCTTTGAAAATTAAGGAGATGCGAATTTTCATGAATCAGAATCATTATGATGTTATTATTGCCGGAGGCGGTGCGGCTGGTCTGTATGCCGCTATCAACCTTCCGGCAGAAGCCAGAATCTTACTCCTGACAAAACGTGAACTTTCTCTCTGTAATACTGCCCTCGCTCAGGGCGGTATTGCCGGAGTCTATAATTCACCAGAAGATAAAACTACTCTCCACGAAAATGATACCTATATCGCCGGAGGGTTTCAGAACAATCACAAAACTGTGCATATGCTGGTGGAAGAAGCTGCACAGGATATCGGCAGAATTATCGAACTTGGTGTTGATTTCGACAAGAAAGAAGACGGCGACTATCACAGAACCCTCGAAGGCGGTCACAGCAGAAGAAGAATTTTCCATCACAAAGATGCTACTGGAAAGGAAATCGCTGACAAGCTCCGCGCTTACGTTCAGACACTTCCCAATGTCGAAATGGAATCCGATACGCTTCTCTGTGATGTCAAGAAAACCAAAACAGGCTTTTCTGCACTCACACTCCATGACGGAAATTATGAAACCGTTCACAGCCATTTCTTCATTATGGCAACAGGCGGAATCGGCAGAGTTTACGAATTCACAACCAATTCAGCCATTGCAACAGGCGACGGCATTATGTTTGCTTACAACATGGGCGCAATGATTCGCGGACTCAGCCTGATTCAGTTCCATCCGACGGCATTCAATAACCGCCATACCCGCGAATGCTTCCTGATTTCCGAAGCCGTCCGCGGAGAGGGCGCATATCTCCTGAACTGTAATTACGAACGCTTTATGCAGAGATATGATGACCGTCTCGAACTTGCCCCCCGTGATGTCGTCTCAAATGCTATCGTTCTTGAAAGCAGAAGAACCGGTTCAGATGAATTCTATCTGGATATCACTCATAAAGACCCCGAAGAAGTCAGAAACAGATTTCCTATGATTTATCGTAATCTGCTCGACCAGGGCTATGATATGACAAAAGACAGAATTCCGATTTATCCGTGTCAGCATTATCTGATGGGCGGTATTCAGGTCAATCCGGCATCCCGCACAAAAGTTCCGAATCTCTATGCCTGCGGTGAATGCTCGAATACTGGTGTTCACGGCAATAACAGACTGGCAAGCAATTCACTTCTGGAAGCATTGGTATTTTCTCGTCATGCAGCACAGGATATCGCAAAGAAAATGCCTCATGCACCGGAAAATTTCGAAGAAATCGAATTCAATCCGCATACGGATGCCCAGCCTGTTCCGCATGGTATCCGGACTCAGCTCCGGCATATCTTGCAGGAAAGCTATTTTGTCATTCCAAATGCCGAAAAAATTCAGGAAAATTTCAGTAAAGTATGCGAAATTCTTCATGATTTGGAAGAAACACCGTATCTTATTAATCAGGATTATGTCGAAGCACGCTCTACAGCAACTATCGCATTCTTAATCCTGAACGAAGCCTTAATCGAGGAGAAAGGAGCTTAATCATGCAGTTACTGCAAAGCTATATTGATAATATTATTAATACTGCGCTGGAAGAAGATATTCATTATGTGGATGTCACGACAGACTATCTGCTTCCGGACGGCCATACCAGCAGTGCTTATTATATCGCTAAGGCCGAAGGCGTTCTCTGCGGTCTGGATATCGCTAAGAGAGTTTTTGAACTCGTTGGCGGAAACGTTGAATTCAACGCGAATCTCAAAGACGGCGACAAAGTGAAGAAAGGCGATATTATCGCTACCATGAAAGGAGATTCCAAAACCCTCCTCAAAGGCGAACGCACTGCTCTGAATATTTTACAGCATATGTCCGGCATCGCCACAGCAACCAACCACTGTGTCGAACTCGTCAAAGGTACAAAAGCAAAAATCACAGATACCAGAAAAACACTCCCTGGTCTCAGAAGATTGCAGAAATATGCTGTCACCGTCGGCGGAGGCTATAATCACAGATATAATCTTTCCGAAGGCGCAATGCTGAAAGATAATCATATCGACGTTTACGGCGGTATCGTTCCGGCTGTTACTGCTCTGCGCCGGAAAATCGGCCATATGACAAAAATTGAAGTCGAAGTCCGCAATCTGGAAGAATTACAGCAGGCTCTTTCCGTCGGGTGCGAAATTATCATGCTCGATAATATGTCCTGCGATGATATGAAAAAAGCTGTGGAAATCACAAACGGAAAAGCTCTGCTGGAAGCTTCCGGCAACGTGACCGAAAAAAATATCGCCGAAATCGCAAAAACCGGTGTGGATATCATTTCTCTCGGTGCGCTGACACATTCCGTACAGTGCTTTGATATTTCTATGAGATTCGACAAGTGAGGTGCGCTTCATGAAAGCTTTTAAAACAGGAATGCTCCTGTTTCTGACGGGCTGTCTGCTTCTGGCTTCTGCCTGCGGTCAGACGGCATCACAGGAAACTGAAAATAATACTGCTTCCGTTGCTGAAACTGCTGAAGAAACTCTCCCTGAAACTTCCGGTATTGAGATTCCTGAAAATAAAACTTATCCTGACGGGACTGCCGATATTCATGTCACAATCGAGAGCGTGGAAGTCTCTCTTGCTGACCTGAAAACAAATGATTATGTCGTGCCAGTCTATGTCACACTCGACCAGAATTCCGGAATCAATTATGCCGAATGGGGTGCTTTTTACGATTCCAGATGTACTGTCGAGCAAGTTCCGTTTGATAATGATGTCATTTTTGATACTGTCTGCTCCGTCAATACAGAAAAGCATTTCTTCTGGACAGCATGGGCGACAGCAAATGATAATCCGCAAACCGGAAATCTGGTTCGTCTGGATGTGACGCTTCCACAGGATGCCAAGGCCGGAGATACTTTCGATATCACATATTCTCCCGTATCTATGGCGGACAGACCTCACATCTGGAATAATTCAGAAAACGACTGGGTGGCTGACGGCGTTGTCGGCTGGACAGACGGCGGTATCACCGTGACAGAATAACCAATACACAGAGAGGAGATTTTTATCATGTCAAAATTTTATATCACAACCCCGATTTATTATCCGTCGGGCAATCCACATATCGGCCATTGCTATACCACAACAGCCTGTGATACTATCGCACGCTACAAGAGAATGCAGGGACATGAGGTAATGTTCCTGACCGGAACGGATGAACACGGCCTTAAAATCGAACAGAAAGCTAAAGAAGCCGGCATCACTCCAAAGGAATATGTTGACGGCATTGTCGAAATCTTCAAGAAATTATGGTCTTATATGAATATCAGCTATGACAGATATATCCGGACAACGGATGACTATCATGTCGAAGCTGTGCAGAAAATTTTCAAGGATTTGTATGACAAGGGCTATATCTACAAGGGCAAATATACAGGAAAGTACTGCACCCCCTGCGAAAGCTTCTGGACTTCCTCACAGCTCAAGAACGGCAAGTGCCCCGAATGCGGACGTGATGTCATTGATGCCGAAGAAGAAGCCTATTTCTTCAAGATGTCTCCGTTTGCTGACAGAATTCAGGATTTGCTCCTGAATACTGACTATCTCCAGCCCAGAACAAGAGCTGTTGAATTGGTGAATAACTTCATCAAGCCCGGTCTCGAGGATTTATGTGTTTCCAGAACGTCTTTCAAGTGGGGAATTCCTGTGACGTTCGATACCAAACATGTTGTTTATGTCTGGATTGATGCACTCTCGAACTATATCACAGCTCTGGGCTATGATAATCATGCTTATCAGGATTTCGAGAAGTTCTGGCCTGCTGATGTCCATATGGTCGCTAAGGATATTATGCGTTTCCATGCTATCATCTGGCCTGCTATGCTGATGGCTCTTGATTTGCCCCTTCCAAAGCATCTCGCCGTACACGGCTGGATTACCTTCAATGGCGAAAAAATGAGCAAATCCCTCGGAAATGTTGTTGACCCGTTCATCCTCGGCGAACGCTACGGCGCAGATGCTATCCGCTATCACATTCTCAGAGAAATGGCACTCGGCGCAGACAGCGACTTTTCCAACGAAATCATGATTAACAGAATGAATTCTGACTTAGCAAACGGTCTCGGAAATCTGGTTTCCCGTACTGTCGCTATGATTGATAAGTATTTCGGCGGAACGCTCCCCGAAGACCGTCAGGCAGAGCCGATTGATGATGAGTTAATCAATCTTGCTGTTTCCATCCGGAATGCTGTTGATAATTATTTTGACGAAACTCAGCTTAAAAATGCTTTGATTGAAATCTTCAAGCTCGTGGACAGAGCCAATAAATATATTGATGAAACAACACCTTGGATTCTTGGCAAGGATGATTCCAAAAAGGCAAGACTCGCAAGCGTATTGTATAATCTGCTGGAAAGCATCAGAATTATTTCTTCTCTGCTGTATCCGTTCATGCCCTCTACTATGCCGAAGGTATGGGAACAGATTGGTGCTTCTGCGGAACATGTCACATATGAGAATGCCAATCAGTTCGGCGTTCTGCCGGTGAATGTCACTGTTCACAAGGGCGAAATCCTGTTCCCCCGCATTGATGCTGAAAAGGAAATCGAAGCCCTGAACGAAATCATCAAGCAGAATCTCCCGAAAGATGAACCGGCTTATGAGCCTGCACCTCTTGCCGAAGAAATCAGTATCGAAGATTTCGCAAAAGTAGACTTGCGTGTTGCAAAAGTCCTCTCGGCCGAAAAAGTCAAGAAATCAAAGAAGCTTCTCTGCCTTCAGCTTGATGACGGCATGGGCGGTCGTCAGGTTGTCTCCGGCATTGCCGAATGGTATGCGCCGGAAACACTTGTCGGAAAGAAAGTCATCATTGTGGCGAACCTGAAACCTGCAAAGCTCTGTGGTGTGGAAAGCAACGGCATGATTTGTGCGGCTGACCTTCCGGACGGAAGCGTTGTCGTACAGTTTGCAGATGATTCCTATCCCTGCGGTGCAAAATTAAGATAAAAAATTCCCCCTTTCCGGAAACTTCCGGAAAGGGGGATGCTTTCTGAAACGTTTTTTTATTTTGTAGCTTCTTCAAGCATCTGCTTCATTTCTTCTTTTTCTTTATCGGTTTTGGCATAGCGCATCATGCATCTTTCAAAGATTTCAGAAGGCGTATTTTTTTGATAATCTTCCAGAACAGTGCGAATTTCATTTCTGAAATCTTCCGGCAGTGTGTCATTCTTCACGAGCGTTGATAAATACACTACCTGAGAGGCTTCTCTGGCATCTGAGAGGGCAGTTTTTTCGTCATCGGAAAGGGTATCGGGAGCATTTTCGGCTTTTTCGGATGCTTTCTTATACTTCAGATAGAAAGCTCTGTCGGCTGGGCGGTGCTTGTCTTTAAATTCGTTCTGTGCCTTTTCTACAAGGACATCCATTTTTTCACAGGCTTTGAAATTGGCGATACCGCTCTTTATCATATCACCCATAGCTTTGAGACCTTCAAACATAGAAATTTCCTTCTTTCTGTTAAAATTTATAAATTTTGTAATTTTATTATAGCACAGAATCATTTTTATGTCAAGATTATGAAATAAAAAATCAGGAATCTGTCTTGTCACCCTGCCCGTAGTAAGTATAAATTGCATCATCCGGATGTATAAGATAGTTTTCCAGCGGAACAGGAGGAAATCCGTCTTTTAAAAAAATTGCAGTCCATTCTCTGTAAAAATTAAGTTTTTCAAGAATAGCATCATCTGACCAGCCCATTGCTTTCATTTTTTGAGCGAATTCTGCTTCCGTCATAGCCTGTCATCTCCATATTTAAGAAAAAATAAAAATTCCGGTATTTTCATACCGGAACTGGTGGGAGAGGATGGATTCGAACCATCGAAGCAAGAAGCAACAGATTTACAGTCTGCCCCCTTTGGCCACTCGGGAACTCTCCCAATATTGAATTTTATCAGTAAGAAAATGGAGCTGGTGGACGGACTCGAACCCCCGACCTGCTGATTACAAATCAGCTGCTCTACCAACTGAGCTACACCAGCATTTTCTTTGCTGTATCGTCTCTTGCCTGACGACAGTATTTATTATATCACAAGTCTGTTCATTTGTCAAGCGTTTTTTCAAAAAAATTTCAAAAATTTTTTTATTGTGAAAAATAAATAAATCTCAACAGAATTTTTCGTTCAAAATTCTGCCGGGTGCTTTTTGTCCAAACCCTTGACTTTTTGCAGAAAAAAGAGTATCATAAAAATAATACCTTATATATTAATATTTTAGGAAACGAGGATGATGGAAATGAATGAAACTACCAAATTCCAAAAAGAAGGCCTGACTTTTGACGATGTTCTGCTGATTCCGGCAAAATCAGATGTAACCCCTAACATGGTTTCTCTCGAAACAAGGCTGACCGCAAACATCAAGCTCAATACCCCTATCCTGACAGCCGCTATGGATACCGTAACAGATTCCAGAATGGCTATCGCTATCGCAAGAGAAGGCGGTATCGGCATTATTCACAAAAATATGTCTATTGAACAGCAGGCAAATGAAGTCGATAAAGTAAAGCGTTCCGAAAACGGCGTTATCGTTGACCCGTTCTCCCTCACTGCTGACAGACTGGTCGCTGATGCAGATGCTCTCATGGGCAAGTTCAGAATCTCCGGTGTGCCGATTGTGGACGGAACTAATAAGCTTGTGGGCATTATCACCAACCGTGATATGCGCTTCCTGACTGATTTTAATATCAAAATCGGTGACGTTATGACAAAAGATAATTTGATTACTGCTCCTGTCGGTACAACACTCCAGCAGGCACAGGAAATCCTGAGAACCCATAAGATTGAAAAACTTCCTATTGTGGATGAAAACGGCGTTCTCAAAGGTCTGATTACTATCAAGGATATTGAAAAGTCTGTCAAGTTCCCGAATTCTGCAAGAGATGCCAGAGGCCGTCTGCTCTGCGGTGCAGGTATCGGTGTGACAGCCAATATGCTCGAACGTGCCAAGGCACTTATCGACGCACAGGTTGACGTGCTCGTTCTGGATTCCGCTCACGGCCACAGTGCAAACATCATCAACGCACTCAAGAAATTAAAGGCAGAATTTCCGGATACTCCCGTTATCGCCGGAAATATCGCAACCGCAGAAGCCGCTGAAGAACTCATTCAGGCTGGTGCTGACTGCCTGAAAGTCGGCATTGGTCCGGGTTCTATCTGTACGACAAGAGTCGTTGCCGGAATCGGTGTACCACAGATTACAGCCGTTTATGATGTCGCATCCGTTGCCAAAAAATATAATATCCCGGTTATTGCTGACGGTGGTATCAAATATTCCGGCGATATTGTGAAAGCCCTTGCTGCCGGTGCTGACTGCGTTATGCTCGGAAGCCTTCTCGCAGGATGTGATGAAGCTCCCGGCGAAACAGAAATCTATCAGGGCAGACAGTTTAAAGTCTACAGAGGCATGGGAAGCCTGGGTGCTATGGCCAACGGCTCGACTGACAGATATTTCCAAGAAGGTGCAAAGAAACTCGTTCCCGAAGGTGTAGAAGGCCGTGTACCTTACAAGGGTGTTCTGGCGGATACTATCTTCCAGCTTATCGGCGGTATCCGTGCCGGAATGGGTTACTGTGGATGCCCTACCATTCCGGAACTCTGGGAAAGAGCAAAGTTCGTCCGCATTACTGGTGCTGGACTGAAAGAATCCCATCCGCATGATATTTATATCACAAAAGAAGCTCCGAACTATTCTGCACAGATATAAATTAATTAAAAATTATGATGAATCAGCCTGTGAATTTCTATCAGATCACTCGCTGTACAGAAACAAATGCTTTCACAGCCATGCTCCGCTATCAGAGCGGTAACTTCGCTGTGAAAGCTAAATCCAAAGAAATCGACTCCATGAAAATACTCGCTGATGCGTTATATTCTCATGGAGTTGCTGTTTCTGAAATGGACGGCTTCTTTCTGTCAGTGAGTTTCCGCTTCGGAAAAGAATTTGATTTGCTTAAAATCAATGATTCCGCCTGTCTGAATCTGGAACTAAAAAGCACATTGCAGAATTATTCCTCCGAACAGGCAGAAGAAAAAATCCGCAGTCAGCTACGGAAAAATAAACATTATCTCTCTGTTCTGGGAAGAAAATTATATCTCTACACTGTCGTAACGGATTCCATGAAATGCTATCGCATGTCAGAAGACGGCGGATTCAAAGAAATCTGCTTTTCTGAAATCGTATCAGCCGTGAAGCACTTCTTCGGCGCGTATCTCTCCGATATTGAAAGTCTGTTCCGGCCGTCGGAATATCTGGTTTCTCCGCTGAATCATTCCAGAAAATTTCTGGAGCATATCTATTTTCTGACCCACGACCAGGAAGAAAAGAAAAAAGAAATTCTCGAAAAAATGCGTTCGAATTCTGTCATGTTCGGCCTGACCGGGGAAGCTGGTACGGGCAAGACCCTCATGCTCTATGATATTGCAAGAGAACTCGCACAGGATGCGCCTGTTCTGACGATACACTGCGCTTCGGAAATTCCTGTCGGACTTTCAGCAATCGAACATCAGATTCAGAATCTGAAAATTCTCCGCCCGAAAGATTTTCAGAATCAGGACTTGTCCGCCGTTCTGAATAAGTATCAGTATATTCTTACAGACGAAACACAGAGAGTCTATTCCGGTCTGATGACACAGATTTATAACTATATCCGGAACAAGCACAAGTCTGCATTTATCTGTTTTGATTCCAGACAGACACTCAGCGTTCAGGAGGAGAATCAGAATATTGCACAATGGGCATATCAGCACTGTGATAAAATCTATACGCTGAAAAATACTATCCGGACGAATGCCGAAATCATGCACTTTATCCGGAAACTGCACAATCTGAACTATCACATTCCGGCGCAGGTGCAGGCGGAACTGCCTGAACATGTCCGCATCTGCTATGCTGGAAATGGTCTCGAAACAGATAACTTTCTGGATTATTACAGACTTCCCGGAAATGGACGGTATCAGTTTATTTCTCTCGATTCCTGTAATGCCGTTATCGGGCAGGAATTCGATAATGTCATGTTGATTCTGGACAAGATATTCTATTATGATGAAAATCAGAAACTCTGCGCTCATAATAATCAGGAATTTTTGTATATGCACAGGCTCTATCAGGCACTGACACGCGCAAGAGACAGGCTCGTGCTGATTATCACAGATAAAAATTTATTCATGCAGATGATTTCTGCGTTAGGAGATGAACTATCATGATTAACTGGTTAAACAAACAAGAGGAAGCATGGGAAGGTACGTTCCGGAGCGAATTCTTCCGGAATGAGGATAATCAGAATGAATTATTCGTATGTGCCGAAGCTCCCGTTGATACCGATTATGCGGAAAAAGCAATTGAAAATTTCAACGCTCTGCCGGAAGATGTCATTCAGGAAATCTGCAAAGGCATTGTCAGACTCGCAGGGCAGGGCGGAATAAATGAAGATTTCACCCTTCCGGAACTTTCCGTTCCTGAAGAAATTCTCGAATACTGCTGGTTTACAACGCTCTATATCAACGTACAGGAAAACGGTGAAATTATTCTCGAAGGTGAGGGAGAATGGGAAGAAGTTATCGACATTGTGCTGAAAAATAATCAGATTGTCTATATCGGAACGGAGTATTTTGATTATGATTCAGAATCTTGAGTATGATGAAGAAGGCATCGGAGAGGGAACTTTCAAGAGCCGTTACTTCCGTGATGATATGGGGGAAGATGAATTTACAGTCTATCTCAAAGGTAAATCTTTTCTCGGCTATGCGGAAGAATGTGTTCAGCATTTCAATGCTCTGCCGGAATCTGTGATAAATGACATCTGTCAGAAAATCATAGAGTATGTACAGCAGGATTATGAAGATTTTCCGCTTCCGGCGTTCGGAAAGCCTACAGAAATTCTGAATTACTGCGGATTCGGTTCGCTTGAAATCGGCTGTCCGAAACATGGAATCGCTTATGTGATACAGGGCGAAGGCGACTGGGGAGACTCTTTTGAAGTCATTATCAAAAACGGTCAGCCCGTCTATGCCGGAACAGAATATTTATACGAAGATTGGAGTTAAATCATGATAAAATTCAATTATGCTCCCGACGGCATCGGAGAAGGCACTTTCAAGAGCAGATATTTCAGAGACGATATGGGCAGTGATGAATTTCTCGTCTATATTTTCAGTAAAGATTATGCCAAGTATGCCGAAAAATGCGTTCAGCATTTCAACAGTCTGCCGGATAATGTCATTAATGTGATTTGCTATCATATCATTGAATCTGCAAAGCAGAATCTGCATAACCCCGGCTTTGTCCTTCCGGAACTTGAAAAAAATACCGATATTCTGAATTACTGCTGGTTTAAAGCCATGATAGTCAGCATTCCCGGTGATGATTCCAAAGCTTCTTACATCATGCAGGGCGAGGGCGACTGGGGCGAAATGATTGGCTTTGTTGTCACGGAAGATACTGTCACCTATGTAGGGAAAAATTATATGCCCAATCGCTAAAAATTTCTGAAAACCCCTTGCAAAAGTGTAAATCTTATGTTACAATAAAAATATAAAACTTTTCTAAAAGGAGAGAAAGTATGCAATACGGATATTTTGATTTGAAAAACAAAGAGTATGTGATTACCCGCCCCGATACCCCTGCACCATGGGTTAACTATTTAGGTTCTCCTGAATATGGCGCAATCATTTCCAACAATGCCGCCGGATACAGTTTCGTGCAGTCCGGTGCGAACGGCAGAATTGCACGTTTCCGGTTCAATTCCATGATGGCTCTGCCCGGCAGATATATCTATCTGCGCGATATGGATTCTAATGACTACTGGTCTGCAACATGGCAGCCTGTCGGCAAGTCCCTCGAAGAATACAAGAGCGTATGCCGTCACGGTACAGCATATTCTGTTATGACAAGCGATTATTCTGCTGTCAATACAGAAACAACTTACTATGTTCCTGCCGGTCAGACTTATGAAGTTTGGAGAACCAAAATTACAAACAATGATACCAAGGCAAGAAAGCTTTCTGTATTCGGATTTATCGAATTCACAAACGATAACAATTACGAACAGGACCAGGTAAACCTTCAGTATACATTGTTTATTACCAGAACTGAACGCAAGGGCAATAAAATTCTCCAGCATATCAACGAGAATTCCGGCAAGTGGGCTGACGGCTCTAACCATAAGGAAAGATTTTTCGGCATGGCTGGCGCAGAAGTGCTCGACGGCTGCGGAAGTCTGGAACAGTTCATCGGACCTTACAGAACCTATTCTAATCCGATTATGGTCGAAAAAGGCAAGTGCGACGATTCTATGAACTTCAATTCCAATGCCTGCGGTGCGCTCCGGACAGAAATCACTCTCCAGCCCGGCGAATCCAAAGAATTAATCTATTTCTTAGGCCAGAAAAATGATGCAGAATCTGCTGAAATCCTCAAAGCTTACGAACAGCCCGGAAAAGTTGATGCCGAACTCGCAGAGCTGAAATCCTACTGGCACGGCAAACTTGCTAATTTCGAGGTAGAAACACCTTCTGAAGAATTCAATAACATGATGAATGTCTGGAATGCATATCAGTGCTTTATCACGTTCATCTGGTCGAGAGCAGCTTCTTTTATCTACTGCGGATTAAGAAACGGCTATGGCTACAGAGATACTGTTCAGGATATTCAGGGTATTATCCATCTTGACCCCGAAATGGCTGCCGAAAAAATCAGATTCATGCTTTCCGCTCAGGTCGATAACGGCGGCGGTCTGCCTCTGGTAAAATTCAATCATAATGCCGGTCACGAAAATACTCCCGATGACCCCGAATATGTCAAGGAAACAGGCCACCCGTCCTACCGTGCTGATGATGCCCTCTGGCTGTTCCCGACTATCGTGAAATATATCGGTGAAAGCGGTAATGCTGGTTTCCTAGACGAAGTTATCGTCTATGCTAACGGCGGTGAAGATACCGTTTATGAACATCTCAAGAGAGCTATCAAATTCTCTATGGAACATATGGGCGGTCATGATATGCCTGCCGGTCTCCATGCTGACTGGAACGACTGCCTGAGACTCGGTGCTAAGGGCGAATCTACTTTCGTCGCATTCCAGCTCTATTACGCTATGAGCGTTATCAGAGATATGGCAGAATCCAAAAACGATACGGATTATATCAAGTATATCGACGACGTGCAGAAGAAACTCGGCGATTCTCTCGAAAAGTGCTGGGATGAAGACAGATTCATCAGAGGTATCAGAGAAGACGGTGTTATCGTCGGTGCAAAGAAAGACCCCGAAGCTAATATGTGGCTCAATCCGCAGAGCTGGTCTGTTATCTCCAAGTTTGCAAGCGATGAACAGGCTGACAAAGCTATGAACAGTGTTCACGAAATTCTGAATACGCCTTACGGTGCAAAGCTCCTCGAACCGCCCTATAAAGAACATTATTTCGACGGTGCACTAATGCATATCTTCAATGCGGATACCAAAGAAAACGGCGGTATCTTCTCCCAGTCGCAGGGCTGGCTGATTCTTGCCGAAGGTCTGCTCGGACACGGCGACAGAGCTTTTGAATATTTCCTCGAAAGCTCCCCGGCTACTCTGAACGATAAGGCGGAAATCAGAGTGCTCGAACCGTATGTTCACGGACAGTTCACCGAAGCAAAGCATTCTCCGTTTGCAGGACGTTCCCACGTTCACTGGCTGACAGGTACGGCTTCTACGGTAATGGTCGGCTGTACAGAGGGTATCTGCGGTATTCGTCCGGATGCTGACGGCATCACGATTTCTCCCTCGATTCCTTCCGCATGGGACGGCTTCAAGATGAAGAAGAATTTCAGAGGCAAAAAGCTGAATATCTCCGTTGAGAATCCGAATCATGTGCAGAGCGGTGTGAAATCCGTATCTGTCAACGGAACAGTTCAGGAAAGTGCCTATATCAAGGCATCTGACCTGACTGAAACTAATGAAATCATTATCACATTAGGCTAAAAAAATATCCCCGGCTGTGCAAGCCGGGGAATTTTTTATAGTATATCGTGATATTTCATCCAGTAATCTGCTTTCTGATAAGCGAGCTGTTCTTTCTGCATTATCAGAGCGGTTTCGCTGTTGGAAGCAGAAATCTGTGCATACTGTGAAGCAACAAGAGAATTCTGTTCGGTATTGACTGCGCTTTCCTGAATGCGCTGTAAAGATGCAATCATCTGTTGATTCTGACTGAAAAGCATTTTGTTTGTCTGTGCCTGTTGTAGAATCATTTCTCCCTGATTGCTGATAATCTCATCCAGTTTCTTTTTAATGGCATCCAGATTTGCCTGAATCAGAGCACTTTGCAGACTTTGCTGAGAGGTGGACAGATAATCATAGAGATAATAAACTCCCTCGATATTGCGGAACTGCAACGGAATGATATTTGCAGAATAGGCTCTTGAAAGTGCGGATTTGAGCTGATTTTGTTCGGCTTCGATTTCTGCGATAAGCTGGTTAATCTCCTGTTCGAGTTTTTTTATTTCTAATTCTTCCTGTTGTTTTTCCTGATTGAAAGCATTCATTTGCGTATTATAGTCAGCAAGCTGTCTCTGATAGTTTCTTTATTTTTTCAGTGAATAAAACTTTATACTTTCTATTTTACACAAAAAAAAATACAACTATTTTTTCAAAAAATCTTCAAAAATTGTTTTTTTTAAATAAAAAATGCCGGATTTTGCAAATCAAAGTTAGCAAAATCCGACATATGGATTATCATGCTTTTTTATCTGCCCAGTTTGCGCTTGTTGCCGTTTTCATCCATGATGTAAGTATGCTCAAGCTGGGCAACCAGATTCCTGCGGAATGCAGAAATATATTCATTTCTAAGCTGAGTCTGTTCCTGTTTTTCTTCTTCGGTCAGGCCTTCGGCCTTGGACTTCCGCGCCAGTTCGTTGATGCGCTGAATTAAACTCTGTTCCAAAATTATCACACTCCTGAATTAAAAAAACGAGCGATGGGGAGAAACCATCGCTTTCATTGAGATTAAATCAAATAATGGGGGGAATTGGGGGGATTAACAAATTATTTCAACTCACATGACAGATGAAACTTAAGGGGGAATTTCTTAATCCTCTTATATTGTACCCCGGAAAGCTTAAAGTAATCTTAAAGCGATAATTTTTTTTTTAAAATTTTTTTATAAATTTACAACTGTTTCCAGCGCAAGCTTCATCATGTTTGTGAAGCCCGTCTGACGTTCTTCCGCAGAGGTGAATTCATGCCGGAGCGGACAGTCTGAAACCGTACAGATACAAAGTGCTTCTTTTCCGGCTCTTGCAGCATTCATATAAAGCGCGGCGGATTCCATTTCAATTCCGAGTACATGCATCTTTGCCCATTCTTCCAGAGAATTCGCATCATCATAGAACGTATCACTACAGAACAGATTCCCCGTTTTAACCGGAATGTTTAATTTCTCTGCGGTTTCGGATGCCGTTTTCAGCAGACGGAAAGAGGCTATCGGCGCATATGTTCCCGGCAGACGGTACTGCATGGCAAAATTGGAATTTGTACAGGATGCCTGACCAAGTATCACATCACGAAGCTTGACTTCCGGTGCAATCCCTCCGGCTGTGCCGATTCTGATAATGCTCTTGACATCAAAGAAATGATACAGTTCATAAGAATAGATTCCGATAGACGGAATGCCCATTCCGCTTCCCTGCACCGATACCGGAACGCCCTGATATGTTCCTGTATAGCCCAGCATTCCGCGGATTTCGTTGACACATTTCGGGTTTTCGAGATAGGTTTCAGCGATGAATTTCGCTCTCAGTGGGTCGCCCGGCATGAGCACAACCGGTGCATAATCGCCTTTCTGACCCTGTAAATGCGGTGTAGACATAAAAAACAGCCTCCTTTAAAATAAAATTTATTTTTCGATTTTCTTGCCTTTCTGACCGATTTTGCTTTCTGTACCGTTTTTCAGACGTTCGATATTGGAACGATGCATATATATAATTATAGAAGCCATAACGCACAGGGAGGCAAAATGCAGAAACATCTGATTCAGCGTGAATTCCTGATGATGCATATCATTCCAGAAATACTGTGCCCCGAACGTTACAAACGGACAGCAGGCTGTTGCGATGATCGAAGACAGGCTCACATATTTGGAAATCACCAGCACCAGCGCAAAAATACCAATCAAGATTAAAAATACTCTCCAGTCAAGAATCAGAAAGATAGAAACCCCGACAAGTACGCCCTTTCCGCCCTTGAATCCGTGATACAGCGGGAAAATATGCCCTAACATCGCAAAAATCCCGGCAACGCATCCAAGCAGATATAAATCTGTATTTTCTCCGGAAAGCATTTTTCCGAATGTCTGGCTTAACAATACGGCTACTATGCCTTTTGATAAGTCCCCGATAAGCGTAATCAGAGCACAACCCTTTCCGAAGCATCGGAGCGTATTCGTCAGACCAGCGTTTCCGCTTCCGAAATTCCGGATATCTTCATGCTTCAGAAGCTTGACAGTCAGAATCGCCGAATTGATGCTCCCGAACAGATAGCCCAGCACTGCCGAAATCAAACAGGAAAGAAGTATCATAAAATTATATTCCCCCTGTTAGTCATCATTCCGGTTGCGTTCGCGGACAATCATCCGGATGGGAGTCCCTTCCATGCCGAATGTCGAGCGTATCTGATTTTCGATATATCTCTGATAGGAAAAATGGAATAAATCCGCTCTGTTGACAAATAACACAAATGTCGGCGGTTTGGAAGACGCTTGCGTCATGTAGTAGATTTTCAGTCTTCTGCCCTTATCGGACGGAGGCTGAACCCTTGCAACGGCATAGGCAAGAATATCGTTCAGCATACCTGTGCTGATGCGCAAGGAATTTTGCTGATAAACATGCTTAATCATCTCGAATAATTTTTCGACACGCTGGCCTGTTTTCGCTGAAATGAAGATAAACGGCACATAAGACATGAAACTGAAATCATTTTCGAGTTTTGTCTTGTATTCGTTCATAGTTTTATCAGTTTTTTCAACAGCATCCCATTTATTGACGGCAACAATACATGCTTTGCCCTGTTCATGAGCATATCCGGCAACTTTGGAATCCTGTTCGGTGAATCCGGTTGTTGCATCAATCATGATAACGCAGACATCTGCACGGTCAACAGCCATGTAAGCTCTTAACACGCTGAAATGCTCGATTTTTTCAGTAATTTTGGATTTTTTACGGATACCTGCTGTATCAATGAAAACATATCTGTCTTCACCGCGTTCGATAATCGTATCAGTTGCATCACGGGTCGTTCCGGCGATATCGGAAACAATAACGCGTTCTTCTCCGGCGATTCTGTTAATCAGGGAAGATTTTCCGGCATTCGGTTTGCCGATGACAGCTACGCGGATATCCGATTCTTCGTAATCATCAATATCACCTTCGGGGAAATGCTTGATAATCTCGTCAAGCATATCGCCTGTGCCGTGACCATGAACGGATGAAATCGGGAACGGTTCGCCGATTCCCAGATTATAGAATTCATAGACATCCATAGGGACTTCGCCGAGGGTATCGCATTTATTGACAGCGAGAACAACAGGTTTTCCGGATTTCTGAAGCATATCGGCAACAGCATAGTCATTGGCTGTGACACCACTCCGGACATCGGTCACAAAGACAATTACATCTGCATGAGAAATTGCAAGTTCGGCCTGCTGTCTCATGAGAGTAAGCATTTTATCATCTTCCTTAGGTTCGATACCGCCGGTATCGACGACCATAAATTTATGGTCTCGCCATTCGCATTTGGAATAGATTCTGTCACGGGTGACACCGGGGGTATCTTCCACGATAGAGAGTCTCTGTCCGATTAATTTATTAAATAATGTCGATTTTCCGACATTTGGTCTGCCGACAACGGCAACAACGGGTAACGGCATGTTATCTCCTCCTTTATCTCATCACTGATATTTCATCAGTTCTTTTGCAAAAAATTCTCTGTGGCACTGCTGTCCGTCCGCTGAAATATAATAATAACAGCAGTGATATTTAAAATTCCAGAATATATCCGTAATCTTTCCGATACGCTCCGGATGGCGGACAATCCGGACAGTTTCACCATAGGCGAATTCCGGCGGTGCGGATAATGTTTTTAATTCCATGACGGAAAATTTCAGCCCTTGGACATGTTCCGGCTGAGAAAGAATTGCTGTTTTTTTATCTGCATCCAAATCGAATGCAACTACTTTATCACATAGTTTATTTTCTCGGATGACTTTGCTGTTGAAACAGACACCCCACATAGAAACACTTCTTTCTGATTAGTATTCATTGCCAAGCATGGCATCCAGAAGCTCGAAACCGTCGCTGTTGGTAATCTGAATTTCAATATCCAAAGCCTTTTCTACATCAGAAATATGCAAATCATCCAGAAATACATCATCATTCCGGCGAATCATACTGCTCGACAGCAATAATTTATCGCCTAAGGGCTTGCCTTTAAGCTGGGCGATTAAATCCTGTGCCGTGATTAAGCCCGTCACAGTGATAGTTTCCCCGAAAAAGTCATTCCTGATACAATATACATGACAGGTAAGACCCGGAAACTTTTCTTCGGCTTCTCTGGCGAGTCCGCATAAGAATTCATAAGGGCTTCTGCCTGTGGCTATCGAAACAGTACGGGGCAGATTTTCAGAATCGGCAGTTTCAAGTGCCTGATGAAATTCATCCGCTAAAGAGCGAAGCATCCCGACGCCATTTTCATACTGCGGATATTCTTCATAATAATCAGCGTCTGGAATCTCACGTTCTGCAATTAAGAAAAATTCATCTGACGGGAAAACCGCTCTTGTGCCGAATTTTTCAAGAAATTTTTCCTGATAGCTCTGAATTAAATCAATTGCATCTCCGGCAGTCTGTTTCGTAAATCCCGTGAGTGGATAGAGATTTTTCCGATATTTCGACAATCCGACGGGAACAACCGCCACACTGGTCAGGTTCGGGAGCATTTTCCCTAAATCCTGAAGGGAGCGTTCCAGTTCTGCGCCGTCGTTCAGTCCCGGACAGAGCACTATCTGACAGTTAAGCTGAATGCCGGCTCTTGCCATCTGCCAGAGAAAATCTAGCTTTTCGCCGGCAAAGCGATTATGCATCATCTTGCATCTGAGTTCCGGATTGGTCGTATGCACCGAAACATTGATGTTTAATTTCATCTCGATAATTCTGTCAACATCTTCCTGAGTCATATTCGTGAGCGTGACATAATTCCCCTGCAAAAACGACAGACGGGCATCATCATCTTTAAAATAAAGCGTTTCACGCATTCCGGGAGGCATCTGGTCAATGAAGCAGAACACGCATTTATTTTTACAGCTCTGCTTGTTATCCATCAGAAAGCTTGCAAATTCCAGACCTAAGTCATCATATTCATCTTTTCTGATTCTGATTTCCCGCTGCTGTCCCTGATTCTCAATTATCAGATGCACATCTGTTTCGGCGGCATAATACATATAATCCAGAACGTCCCTGACTTTGTGCTGATTCATGGAGACAAGGAATTCTCCTTTGCAGATTCCGGCACGGTATGCCGGCGAACCCTGAATCACACCTGTAATTTCAACCAGATAAGTCACTCCTTTCTGCTGAATCCGGCATTATGTTTATGATAACATATTTTCCGGCTTTTGTCAATGAAAAGATAAAAAAGCATGATTTTTTCAGAAGAAATCTGTATGATTTTTTTCAGAAACTACTTGACAAGCCCGGCAATTTGTGTTATAATATGTCTTAGCTGTTGTGACAGCGATATTTTATAAATCCTTGCCTGTTTTCTGAAAAACAGGCGGAATCCAGAAGGAGGTGCTATGAGAAATGGCAAAGTTAAGCGAAAATTATGAAGCTATGGTAGTATTCAGCCTCAAGAACGAGGAAGAAGAAATGAGAAAGCTTATCGAAAAGTTCAAGGGTGTTATCGAAAGACACGGCAGCCTGACAGAAGAAGTAAACGAATGGGGCAAGCGTAAACTCGCTTATCCGATTAACTACGAAACAGAAGGTTACTATGTACTGTATACTTTCACATCTGCACCGGAATTTCCGGCTGAACTGAATCGCCGTCTGAACCTGAGTGACGGTGTTCTGCGTGCATTGGTAACAACCAAGTAAGCTACAAATATTGGGGAGGTTCATTACTATGAACAAAGTATTTTTTATGGGGAGATTAGTGGCAGACCCGGAATTCAGCATGAGTCAGAGCGGTATGGCATACTGCCGTTTCCGCATCGCGGTGGACAGAAGCTATAATAAGCCGGGTGAAGAAAAAAAATCTGATTTTTTCAGAATTACATGCTTCGGCAAATTAGCTGAACATGTCAGCCATTATTATACCAAAGGCAAGCCGATTCTGGTGGAGGGAAAAATTCAGAATGACAACTACACTGATAATAATGGGGTTCAGCAGTATCGTGATACGATTATTGCCGACAGTGTAAGCTTTGTACTTTCTGACCCGACAAGAAACGGCAATAACGGCGGTAATTACAATAACGGTGGCTATAGTAATGGCGGTTATAACAACAATAACGGCTATAACAACGGCGGTTATAATAATAACGGCTATCAGAACAACAATTACAATAACGGCGGTTATAACAATGGCGGTTACAATAACGGCGGTTATCAGAATCAGCCGAATTATAACAACGCTCCGCCTCAGCAGTTCGCTCCACCCGTACAGCAGAGCCAGCCGAAAGATGTTCAGCTCGGCAATGACAGCGGAAAAAGCGACGACTTCAACGATTTTGAAGAAATCATCAGCGACGGCTCACTGCCGTTCTGATTCATCATTATTTTTCAGAAAGGAGTTAAATCAGTATTATGGAACGTGAGAGAAATTCCCGTCCTTCCAAGCGTCCGCGCAAGAAGGTTTGCATGTTCTGTGTTGACCGTGTAGAAAAAATTGACTACAAGGACATCACAAAGCTTAAGAAATGCATGACAGAACGCTCTAAGATTCTGCCTCGCCGTGTGACTGGCACTTGTGCTTTCCACCAGCGTGAACTGACTGTTGCTATCAAGAGAGCAAGACATATCGCCCTCCTGCCTTATGTCAGCGACTAATGAGCGAATTATATAGATGATATAAGCCGTTCCGGTGTGCCGGGACGGCTTTTCTGTGATATTTTCGGAAGTTTGTACATATCATGAATCAAGTCCGGATTATTCTTCTGAAAGGATTTGATACAATGAAAGGTCTGACTTCCGTACAGGTACAGGCACTACAGAAAGAACACGGTCTGAACACGCTCGCACAGGTCAGACCGCCCAGCCCTCTGAAAATATTTTTCAGTCAGTTCAAAGATGCTATGGTTCTGATTTTAATCGCTGCAACAGGGATTTCTGCCCTGCTCGGTGAGTGGACGGATGCCATCACGATTATTGTCATTGTGATTCTGAATGCCGTGCTCGGATTTATTCAGGAATACCGTACCGAAAAAACACTCGAAGCTCTCCGGAATATGACCGCTCCCACAGCAAAAGTATATCGTGATGATGTGCTTCAGGAACTCCCGGCAGAACAGCTTGTTCCGGGGGATTTGATTTCTGTCGAAGCCGGGGACTGTGTTCCGGCGGACTGCATTCTGCTGACTGCAAACAGACTCTATGCGAATGAATCTGTTCTGACCGGAGAGGCTGAACCTATCGCGAAATATGCCGGAACGCTTCGGGATGATACTTCCGGTCTGCATAAGCCTTATGTCATCTACAGCGGGACGGCTGTCACCAGAGGAAGCGGAACAGCACAGGTTATCGCTATTGGAAAAAATACCCAGATGGGCTTGATTTCCGGAATGCTTTCCGAAATCAGAAGAACAGAAACACCTCTCCAGAAACGTCTTGGCGAACTTGGAAAAATGCTTGCTTTGATTTGTATCGGGGTCTGCATGGCGGTTTTCGCGGCTGGCGTTCTGCGTGGTGAGCCTATTTTTGATATGCTCATGACAGGCATTTCTATCGCGATTGCAGCGATTCCGGAAGGACTTCCTGCCACAGTCACCATTGCCCTTGCCTTAGCCGTCAACAGAATGATGAAGCAGAAAGCACTTGTCAATCGTCTTCACAGTGTTGAAACCCTTGGCTGTACTTCTGTTATCTGCTCCGATAAGACAGGCACTATTACCGAAAACCGCATGACTGTCACTAAAATTCAAACGCTTGAACAGGAATTCGACATTACCGGAACGGCACTCAAAAAAGACGGCGCAATTCTGGAAAATCATGCTCCGGTGCAGGTCAAGTCCGTTCCGGCTCTTGAATCGCTTCTGATTTGTGCGGTACTCTGCAATAATGCTGAATTATCTGAAAAAGATGCTTCTGAATGGAACGCTGTCGGCGACCCGACCGAAACCGCTTTGCTTGCAGTATCGGCAAAAGGCGGAATTTCTTCTAAAATCCTGAACGCTTCCAGAATCGAAGAAGAACCTTTCGACAGCGATTCCCGAAATATGAGTGTCTTTGTCCGGAGAAATCAGCAGGGATATACTTACTCAAAAGGTGCAGTGGATGTGATTTTGAATCAATGCGATTCCGTCAGAACCCGGAACGGTGATATCAATTTATCTGCTGTATTCAGAAAACAGATTTCCGAACAGGCCGAAAAATTATCATCTCAGGCTCTGCGTGTGCTTGCTTTCGCCGAAAAGAAATCCGATAAGCTTTCCAGCAGCGGCATGACTTTTCTCGGACTGACCGGAATGCTTGACCCGCCCCGCCCGGAAGCAAAAGAAGCTATCCGGAAATGTGCATCTGCATCCGTGAAAACTGTCATGATTACCGGCGACCATAAGAAAACCGCTTCCGCTGTTGCACGGAAAGCCGGACTGCTCCGGGGAGGAGAAGTCATCACGGGGGATGAACTTGACCTCATGACGGAATCTCAGCTTGACAGAAGATTAGCAAAAATATCCGTTTTTGCAAGGGTGAACCCCTCCCATAAATTAAGATTGGTCAGAGCTTTTCAGCGTGCCGGAAACATTGTTACCATGACAGGCGACGGTGTGAATGATGCCCCGGCCATCAAGGAAGCTGATGTCGGCGTTGCCATGGGGCTGACTGGAACAGATGTAGCAAAACAAGCTGCTGATGTCATCTTGATGGATGATAATCTTGCAACCCTCGTTTCCGCTGTCGAACAGGGAAGGGCTATCTATTCCAATATCCGGAAATTTGTCAGATATTTGTTATCCTGCAATATCGGCGAAGTTATCACTATGTTTCTGGGAATCCTGATGGGAATGCCTGTTGTTCTGCTTCCGGTGCAGTTACTGCTTGTGAATCTCGCTACAGACGGACTCCCGGCAATCGCCCTCGGACTCGAACCGCCGGAATCCGATGTCATGAAACGCCCTCCCCGTAAACCCGATGAAAGCTTTTTCGCTGACGGGCTTCTGACAAAAATCATCTGGAGAGGTGTCATGATTGGCTTGTGTACGTTAGGGTCATTCAGTACGGCACTCCGGTTCGGCGGAACACTTACCGAAGCACGCACTTGTGCGCTGTTCACGCTGGTGCTGTCGCAGTTGATTCATGTATTTGAATGCAAATCCGAACACGGAACGATTTTCAGTGTGCATTACTTCTCAAACTGGAAACTGATTTTTGCTGTTCTGATTTCAGCTCTGATGTTAGTCGTTACCATCTGGATTCCGCAGGCACAGGGGATTTTCTCGACTGCGCCCCTGACCGGAAATCTGCTGTATCAGGCGATAGCCTTTTCCTTTGCCGTTCCGGTGATGACTTCTCTGTTCACAGGATTTGCTAAGAAATAATAACAGGCAGTCCGGCACGTTCCGGACTGCCTGATTTTTATTTTCCAAAAATGATTTATTATACAAAAATAAAATCTAATTTTTGAAAATATCATAGAAATTTACAAAAACCCTTGACAAACCGGATTTTATGAATTATAATAATTACAGTTGCTTTTATGCGGAAAAGCGTTAAAGCTTTAAATCAAAAAATAATCAAAAAAGAGGGTAAGAATTATGATCAAATGGCTCATTCTGGTGCTGTATCTATGTCTTATGGTAGGCATTGGCATTTACTGCAACCGGAAAACAAAAAGCGTCAGCGATTTCGTGCTCGGAGGAAGAAGCATAGGCCCGTGGTTTTCGGCTTTTGCATTCGGAACATCGTATTTTTCAGCAGTCGTCTTTATCGGCTATGCCGGACAGTTCGGCTGGAAGTACGGCATTTCGGCTTCTTGGATAGGTCTGGGAAATGCGCTGATAGGTTCGCTTCTGGCATGGGTGATTCTCGGCAGAAGAACCCGCACAATGACAAAATTCCTCGACTGCGCGACGATGCCGGAATTCTTCGAGAAACGCTATCAAAGCAAAGCACTGAAAATTGCATCTTCGCTGATAGTCTTCCTGTTCCTGATTCCTTATACGGCATCTGTCTATAACGGCCTGTCCAGATTATTTGAATCTTCGCTGGGTGTGCCGTATATTTACTGTATCATCATCATGGCAGTATTTACGGCAATTTATGTTATCGCCGGTGGATTCCATGCGACAGCACTTAATGACTTCGTACAGGGCATTATCATGCTGATAGGCATTATTGCTGTCGTGCTTACTATCGTGAACTATCAGGGAGGATTCGGCACAGCAATGCAGAATCTTGGAAAAATTGCCGATGATTCCGGCAATACACAGACGCTGAATTCTGTATTCGGCCCTTATCCGGCTGACCTGATGGGCGTTGTGATTCTGACTTCGCTCGGCACATGGGGACTCCCTCAGATGATTCAGAAATTCTATTCCATTTCTGATGATAATGCCATCCGCAGAGGAAGTATTATTTCTACAGTCTTTGCTGTGATTGTTTCTGGCGGATGCTATTTCCTCGGCGGATTCGGCAGACTGTTCGGCACAGCAGATGCTTCCGATACTTCTAAAGTATTTATTAACACTATCAACGGCAAACTGGAATATGATGCTATCGTTCCGGCGATGCTTCAGACGGCTCTGCCTGAATTCTTAATCGGCCTGATTGTCGTGCTGGTGCTGTCTGCTTCCATGTCGACACTTTCTTCTCTGGTACTGACATCCAGTTCGACACTGACACTTGACTTAATCAAGCCAGCGATGAAAGGCAAAATGGATGAGAAAAAGCAGGTGCTTTTTATCAGAATCTTTATCGCTGTATTCCTGCTGATTTCTGTCATCATGGCAGCGAATAAGAATGCCTATATTACAACCTTGATGAGCATTTCATGGGGTGCGCTGTCGGGTTCGTTCTTAGCACCGTTTATGCTCGGCCTGTTCTCGAAAAAAATTACTCCTGCCGGAGTGTGGGCATGTTTCGGATTTGCGGTTATTTTCACACTGACACATACTGCATTGTTCATGTTGGGATGGTTTCCGGAACTCACAAAGGCTGCTGCAAGTCTGCCGATTCCGTTCACAATCACATCTCCGCTGAATGCAGGCGCATTCTGCATGATATTCTCTCTGATTCTCTGTCCTGTTGTGAGCAGTTTCACAAAAGTTAAGGACGCTAAGGAAGTTGACAGAATTTTCACATGCTATCAGCCGGAATCTGAAACAAAACCTGTTAAAAGCAGTCAGGAGGCACTTTCTTGAATTATATTGATTTTCATGTTCATGCCTTTGCGGATAAAATCGCTGAAAGAACTATCAGGTCATTAGCTGAAACCGCAAAAGAACCTCCCGAAACAAACGGTACTCTTTCCGATACGGAACGGAAAATGCAGAACTGGGGCATTGATGGCTTTGTTCTGCTTTCGATAGCTACCAAACCAACACAGCATCTTGTCTGCAACAACTGGGCGGCATCCTGCAAGTCGGAACATATATTTCCGTTCGGGAGCGTTCATCCGAACGGGGAAGATGTATTTGAAGAACTGGAGCGAATCAAACAGCTAGGCTTGTACGGAATCAAACTGCATCCGGATTATCAGGGCTTCTATGCGGATGAACCGCGCATGTTCCCGATTTATAAGAAATGCGGAGAATTAGGCCTTCCGATTCTGTTTCATGCCGGAGTTGACCCCATTTGTCCGGAGGATATTCACTGTACTCCGAAAATGGCTGTCAAAGCACTGGAATCCGCTCCCGATACGACTTTTATTCTGGCGCATCTGGGAGGAAATCAGCTCTGGAACGAGGTAGAATCCATCTTAGCAGGAAATTTCGGGAATCTGTATCTTGATACGGCCGTTATCGGTCAGCATATGCACGATGATGCATTATTGTTCCGTATTATGGAAAAGCACGGCTTTGATAAAATTCTGTTTGCAAGCGACTGTCCGTGGGATAATCCGGCGGTCACAGCTGAAAAAATCAAGCGTCTGGGGCTGAATCCGGAACAGGAACATGCAGTGTTCGCCGGAAATGCCGAACGGCTCTTAAATCTGTAAAAAATCAGCACAGCGGAATGCACCGCTGTGCTGATTAAGTTTTCAACATTTGCACGTTGGAATGTTGAAAACTGATTTTTATGAAATAGTTTTCAGTTCCGTTTCCGGATAGTAATAAGCCAGAATTTCCCGGTAGTCCGCGCCCTGAACTGCCATTGCATTCGCGCCGTACTGACTCATGCCGACATCATGACCATAGCCATAAGTCGTGAAAATGAAATTTTTATCCTCATAGCGGACTTGAAACACTGCCGACCGCAGACCAAAAATCGTTCTCAGTTCCTGCCCTGTGAAAATGCTCGTCCCGACTGGAATTTGCAGAACTGTTCCGGCTTCGGAACATTCTGCCTCGCCGAACCAGTGTTCCGTATCCGTTCCCAGAAATAAACCCTCTCTGGATGCAGAAAGCATGTCCTTAACCTGTTCGGCAGTATAGGAAACATTCTGCTCGAACTGGGGGGCATTTCTGTCGGCACTGCTGTCAACAGACTGGAGATAGGCGATTTCACTTCCCCAGACGTTCTTAGCGGATTCGGTTTTTCCGCCTGACATGGCATGAAATGCCGCAATAATCGGCTCGTCCTGATATATCAGAATTTCATGCAGAACGGAATCTACAGCATTTTCGAGTTTCTGATAATTCTGTTCAAACTTGTCAGCATATAGTTTCTGTAGTTCTTCTGTTGTGTAGAAAGCCTGATACTGACTGGCATCATCAGAAAAGTCTGCGCCTTTGAGTTCCGGACGGCGGTCGGCAAGTTCTTTCTGGCGTTCCGCGTAAGTATGTGCTGCAACGGCCTGTGCTTTGAGAGCTTCCGGCTCGAAGGTGACAGGCATTTCCGCACCGACTGCGCCAATCAGATACTCTCTGACCGGGACTTCCAGAATTTCGCCTGTATCGGCATCCAGCACATGATAATTTTCCGGTTCTGCTGTTCCTGTCGGAACAGATTCTGCAACGCTTTCTGAAATATCTTCTGCCATTTCGGCAGAAGTCTGCTGGTCTGCTGTGAACAGTTTTGCCGGAATCAGGGGTATCATTGTCATAAGCAGGCATAAGAAACTATACAGCATCAGATTTTTTTTCATGAAAATCACTCCTGTTTGATTTTAATTTTTTTGCAGATGGTTTCTCCCTCTTGACTTGCTATGCAAAAAATGCTATAATATAAGCTAAAGATGATATATTCAAATACAAGGAGGCAATATTACAATGAGCAAGATGTTTTCAAATGCTGATATGCAAAATTTATGCAAAGAGTTAGAAAAACATTCCAGAATTGACCAGCAGTTATATCAGAAATTTCATATCAACAGAGGACTCCGCCGGAACGACGGCACAGGTGTGCTTGCAGGCATTACCAATATCTGCAATGTTCATGGCTATGTTGTGAATGAAGGTGAAGTGGAAGCCATTCCCGGCGAGCTTATCTACAGAGGATATGATATTTATGATTTAGTCCACAATGCCGAAAAGGAAAACCGCTACGGCTATGAAGAAACTGCTTATTTATTATTATTCGGCAAACTGCCTACAAAAGACCAGTTAGAAGCTTTTCAGCATTATCTTTCCATGCAGAGAACACTGCCGTCAGGTTTTGTTGTCGATATGATGATGAAAGCTCCCTCTAAAAATATCATGAATAAGCTGGCACGTTCCATTCTGTCACTGTATTCTTATTATGATGCGGACTGCGAAAGCACCAGCCTTGAAGATGAAATGCGGACAGCGGTCAGCCTGATTGCCAAAATGCCTATCATGATGGTGAATGCTTATCAGGTAAAACGCCGTCATTTCGATAATCAGACATTATATATGCATCCGCTCAGACCGGAAGAGAAAACAGCAGAAACGATTCTTTCCATGCTTCGCCCTGACAGACAGTATACCAAAGAAGAAGCCCAGCTTCTCGACTGTCTGCTGATGCTCCATGCAGAACACGGCGGAGGAAATAACTCTACTTTCACATGCCGTGTGCTGACATCTTCCGGAACAGATGCCTATTCGGCATATTCTTCAGCAGTCTGTGCCCTCAAAGGGCCTAAGCACGGCGGTGCAAATATTAAAGTATCTGCTATGCTGGAAGATTTCAAAGCCAATGTCAAACACTGGGACAACGAAGGCGAAGTCGCTGACCACATCCGGAAAGTACTTAGAAAAGAAGCTGGGGACGGAAGCGGTTTGGTTTATGGTATGGGACATGCGGTTTATACGCTTTCTGACCCCCGTGCCGTGATTCTCAAGAGAAAAGCTTTCAAGCTCGCCGAAGGCAAAGAAATCGAAGCAGAATTCCATCTGCTGGATACTATCGAAAGACTGACCCCTGTCATCATGAAAGAAGAAAAAGGCACAGAAAAAACATTCTGCGCCAATGTCGATATGTATTCCGGACTGGTTTACAGAATGCTCCAGATTCCCGAAGATTTATATACTCCCTTGTTTGCCGTTTCCAGAATGGCAGGCTGGTCGGCACATCGCATGGAAGAACTTATGACCGGCGGAAGAATCATCCGTCCGGCGTATAAGGCCATCCCTAAGAAGAAAAAATATATTCCCATTTCTGAACGATGAATTTTTTGAAAAAATCATTCTGTTGTCTGTTTTCGCTGATGCTGACGGGATGTTCCATCAGCATCAATGTCGATACTATGCTCACCCCCCCGAAACTCAGCGGTGAACAGGAACAGATTTATCAGGCACTTCAAGAAGCCGCTGGCTCTGATATCCGGTTGAAATATCCCAAAAGCGGAAGCTATCTTTCCGCTTTTATCATTGCAGATATCGACAATGATGCCGGAGAAGAAGCCATTGTCTTCTATGAAAAAAATTCCGCAAGCGGTCTGCGGATTAACATTCTGGATAAAATCGACGGCAGATGGCAGTCTATCTGCGACAGAAGTGCCGAAGGCTCGGAAATCGAAAAAGTTATGATTTCTCAGCTCGGAAGCAGTGACAGAATGAATATTATCGTTGGCTACAGTACAGCGAACCAGTCAGAAAAATATCTTTCTGTCTATGCCTATGAAAATAATTACCTCGAACAGCCTTTGACACACAGCTATGCACTGTTTGATGTCGCTGATACCGGAGGAACACACCCGGATTTGATTCTGCTCGGCGCAGTCAGCACCGCAGAGCCGGCTTATGCTGCTGTCTACCGCCTTGCCGAAGATGACCGCTATCATGAATATAAATTCCAGTTTACAGATAACTATACAGATTATCAGCAGTTGAGTTACGGAAAGCTTTCTGATGACAGAATCGCCCTCTATGTGGATGCCGCAACTGGTACAGCCAACTTACAGACCGAAATCCTCTGTCTGGAATCTTCTGCTGATGCCGATTCCGATACAGAAACTGATATCCGGCTTGTGAATCTGCTCCAGAGATGCGGAAAATCTGCCGAAGAAACTATCCGCCGTGCCGGGCTGGCTTCTATGGATATCGATAATGACAATATCCCCGAAATTCCTGTCCAGCGGGTGTTCAGGGGCTATGAGTCCGCCCCGGAATCTGAACAGATTCGTCAGACGGACTGGCTTAAAATGCAGGATAATCAGATTTTTACAGAATATGAAAGCTATTACAGCATCAATGACGGCTATCTGTTTATTCTTCCTGAACAATGGCAGAAACATGTCACAGTCATCAATAATATGACCGAAAATGAAATCCAGTTCTGTGCTTATGATGCGGATGAACCGGAAACTCTGCCTGTTCTGCTCAGAATCTATATCGCCTATGATGATGCCGACCGGAATGACCATCTTCATGCCGGATATCAGCTTTTACATACCAAAGGAACAGCAAGCTATCTTGTCAAAACCGAACCCGGTGAGGAACTTTCGGTTTCTACAGGAGAAATTCTGCTGTGCTTTCAATTTTCAGATTAATTCATGAAAGGAGTATTTCCGCCTATGAAACGTATTCTTGTCTGCGAGGATGAAGATGTCATCCGGGATTGTGTTGTGATTAATCTCAAACGCGCCGGATATGACGTTGTGGATGTCAACTGCGGTGAGAGCGCATTACAGAAGTTTGAAGAAGAAAACGGCAATTTCGATATTGTTCTGCTGGATATCATGATGCCCGGCATTGACGGCTTCACCGTCTGCAAGCGTCTGAGAGAAAAAAGCTCTACGCTCGGTATTATCATGCTGACTGCCAGAACACAGGAAATGGATAAAGTCAGCGGTCTGATGATTGGTGCAGATGACTATATCACAAAGCCTTTCTCCCTTTCAGAACTCACTGCCCGTGTAGATGCGATTTATCGCCGTGTCTGCATGAGTTTTAATTCTGATGAGAAAAGCCCCGTGATTGAATCAGGCCCTTTTACACTTAACCTCAAAAGCCGGACTGTCGCCAAAAACGGCGTGCCTATCGACCTGACACAAGTCGAATACCAGATTCTTGAATACTTTATGAATAATAAAAATACTGCCCTTGACAGAGCCAGCATTCTCAATCACATCTGGGGCGAAAACTATTACGGCGATTACAAGATTGTAGATGTCAACATCCGCAGAATCCGCCTCAAAATCGAAGATGAGCCCTCTAATCCGCAGTATATCGTGACTATCTGGGGCTACGGCTATAAGTGGAATGATAAAATTTAAAAAAAATACCCTAAAGAAAAGAAGCATCACACAACGCTGGATTACTAATAATCTCGCAGTTGTGGTGTTAATCATGATTTCTATCATGCTTGCATTTGTCTATGCAATTCAAACATTCTATTATGCCAGCGCACGGCAGACCCTCACCAGCGAACTCACCTCGATTGTGAATCTGCTCAACCGCTATGCACAGGATTCCGAAACAAATCTTTCTTCAGAAATGCGAAGCACTTTTGAGAGCTTTTCCGCAAAAGACAAGATGGAACTCATGGCTGTGAATTCCAAAGGTCGTGTTGTATTGACATCTTCAGGATTTTCGCCCTCTGCCGGAACAGCGATTCCGGATTATGAAAATCTTCTCAGCGGCGGTGACGGCTACTGGGTCGGAAAAGCTGAAAATCAGGAAAAAATCATGGCCGTCTGTGCAGATATTTCTTCTTTCAGCAGTGAATATCATGTCGTCAGAGTGGTATGTTCTCTGACGGAAATTGACAGAGCTGTCGGAACAGTCATTATCGGGGCGACAATTGTATGTTCTATGATTCTGCTGATGCTCGTGCTCACTGGAATTTACTTTGTCGGCAGTATCATCAAGCCGATTATGCAGGTCAGCAATATGGCCGGAAAGTTTGCGAAAGGCGATTTCTCCAGCAGAATCCGCTATCAGGATTCTGATGAAATCGGTGATTTGTGCAAAGCCATCAATCATATGGCGGATGAACTCTCAACTGCCGAAGAAATGAAGAACGAATTTATTTCTTCTGTCTCTCATGAATTAAGAACTCCTCTCACTGCCATCAAGGGCTGGGCGGAGACTATCTCCTATGCCGACAATGACCCCGAAACCGTCCGCAAAGGCATGAACGTTATCGTTAACGAAACAGCAAGACTTTCTCAGATGGTTGAAGAACTGCTCGATTTCTCCCGTATGCAGAGCGGTCACTTCACGCTACAGAAAGCGACTATGGACGTACTCGCCGAACTCGGCGACGCAGTTCTTATCTACATGAATAAGAAAGTTCAGGATAATATCAGAATCGAATATGATGAACCCGAAATGCTTCCGTTCGTCTACGGTGATAAGAACCGAATCCGGCAAGTATTTATTAATATTATTGATAATGCCGTGAAGTATTCCGACCCCGGCGGACATGTGCGAATCAAGGCATTTGAACAGGACGGAAATGTCTGTGTCAGCGTTTCGGATGACGGTTGCGGAATCAAGGCTTCCGACCTGCCGAAAATCAAGACGAAATTCTACAAGCCGAATCATACAAGACGCGGTTCGGGAATCGGGCTTGCCGTCGCGGATGAAATTATTTCCGAGCACGGCGGTTCTATCGACATCACCAGCGAAGAAGGCATCGGAACGACGGTTCTGATTACGCTCCCGCCGGAATCGCATGAAATTTGAAACATAAAATATTATAGTAAGGGTGTGAATTTATGAGCGAAGAAATCAAACAGAATCCCGAAACCTGCCCCATGAATCCCCATAAAAGCAAAATCGGCGGACAGGCACTTATCGAAGGCGTTATGATGAAAGGGGCTTACAAAGGCGCAATGGCCTGCCGTCTGCCGGACGGCACTATTGATGTCGAAACCTGGGACTTGAAAGGCGGTGGCAAAAATAAGCCTTGGTATCGGAAACTTCCGCTGATTCGCGGGTGCTACAGCTTTATCTTCTCCATGGCGGACGGCTATAAATGCCTCATGAAATCCGCCGAAAAACAAATGACCGAAGAAGAAATCGAACAGGAAGAACAGCCTTCTAAATTTGAAGCATGGCTTGATGCACATTTCAATGAAAAGACTGTCGAAGCTATCATGATGGTTGGAATGGTGCTCGGAGTGGTGCTGTCGCTTGCACTGTTCCTGTTTCTGCCGAAATGGGTTGTCGGGCTGATGAAACCCCTCACGGCGAACAGAGTCATTCAGTCGTTTTCAGAGGGTATTCTGAAAATTATTGTCTTTATCGGCTATATGGCGATAACCAGCACTATGAAAGATATCCGCAGAACTTACGAATATCACGGCGCAGAACATAAGACAATCGCCTGTTTTGAAGCCGGACTGCCCCTGACTGTCGAAAACGTACAGAAACAAGTCCGTCTGCATCCCAGATGCGGAACAAGCTTTATCTTCCTGACATTATTCATCAGTATTCTGGTGATGTGCCTTGTGCCGTTTACCATTCCGTGGCAGAGATTTCTGTGCAGTCTGTGTCTGCTTCCGATAACTGTCGGCTGTTCCTTTGAATGCATCCAGTTCGCCGGAAGAAGCAACGGCGCAGTTGCGAAGTTCATTTCATGGCCGGGCTTACAGCTCCAGAGAATCACCACGAAAGAACCGGACGCTTCTCAGATTGAAATCGCTATCGAAGCCATGAAGCCCTGCATTCCGGAGAATCTTGAGGACGACTTATGGTAAATGCTGAATTCATCCGGATGCTGGAAAATGCCGGCATTCCGGATGCCGATTTTGATATGAAATGTATCATAGAACAAGTTACCGGAAACAGATTTGCTTCTGAAATCAGTCCGGAACAGAAAAATCAGATTCTTGCTATGATTCAGCGCAGAATCAAAGGCGAGCCGTTGCAGTATATTCTTGGAGAATGGGAATTCTACGGAATGCGGTTATTCGTCGGAAAGGGCGTTCTGATTCCCAGACCAGATACAGAAATTCTTGTCGATACGGTTCTGCAATGGTGCAAAGGCAAATCCGGACTGAAAATTCTGGATTTATGTACAGGTTCGGGATGTATCGCGCTTGCGTTGAAGAAATATCTTCCGGATGTGAAAATCTCTGCTGTCGATACCAGTGAAACTGCTCTTTCTTATGCGAAGAAAAACGCAGAATATCATCATCTGGAAATTGATTTTTATCATGCAGATGTGCTGGATAAGCATTTTGCAGGGCAGTTTCATGATTATGATATCATTGTCAGCAATCCGCCCTACCTCACCGGACAGGAAATGCAGGAACTTCAGATTGAAGTCAAACATGAACCGGCTATCGCGCTTCTGGGTGGTTCTGCCAAAGATGGAACGTATTTCTACAGAAAAATCACAAGTCTCTGGAAAGATGCCATCAAATGCGGCGGTCTGCTGGCTTATGAAATTGGCTGGAAACAGGCACAGTGTGTCAGTGAACTGCTGAATGCTAATGCATTCCGGCGGATTCAGACTATTCAGGACTACGAACAGCGTGACAGAGTTGTCACCGGAGAAAAAATTTAAAAACTTTTTCAGTTGTGCAATTTTTGAACATCTCATGTGCTATAATATAATCATGATATAGATATGATGACTTTAATCAGGAGGTTTTTATTATGGCAAAAGCAAAAGCAGAAAAGAAAGCAACTAACGGTATGTATCAAGCACCGATTTCATCAGAAGAAAAAAAAGCTGCTCTGGAACATGCTATCAAGATGATTGAAAAACAGTTCGGACAGGGTGCTGTTATGCGTCTCGGCCAACAGGCGAAAATGAATGTGGATGTCATCCCGACAGGTTCTATGACACTCGACCTCGCACTTGGTGTCGGCGGTGTGCCGCGCGGCAGAATTATCGAACTCTATGGCCCTGAAAGCTCCGGTAAAACAACCGTAGCACTCCATATTGTCGCAGAAGCTCAGAAAATGGGCGGTGAAGCCGCTTTCATTGATGTCGAACACGCACTTGACCCGAAATATGCAAAAGCACTCGGTGTTGATATCGACAGACTGTTAGTATCTCAGCCGGACAGCGGTGAACAGGCACTGGAAATCGCAGAATCTCTCGTCCGTTCCGGTGCGATTGATGTGCTCGTTGTCGATTCTGTTGCCGCTATGACTACCAAAGCCGAAATTGACGGCGAAATGGGTGATAATCACGTCGGTCAGCTTGCCCGACTGATGTCGCAGGCTATGAGAAAATTAACTTCTGTTGTCTCAAAAACAGGCTGTGTTGCTATCTTCATCAATCAGATTCGTGAAAAAATCGGCGTTCTTTACGGCAATCCGGAAACTACTCCCGGCGGTCGTGCGCTGAAATTCTACGCTACTGTCCGCATGGATGTCCGCAAGGGCGAAATCCTCAAGGAAAACGGTATACCTATCGGCAACAGAATGAAAGTCAAAATCGTAAAGAATAAAGTCGCTCCGCCGTTCCGCGAATGCGAATTTGATAATATCTACGGAAAAGGCATTTCCAGAACAGGCGAAATTATGGATTTGGCTGTTGAACTCGATGTGATTCAGAAAAGCGGTTCTTGGTTCAGCTATAATGGACAGAAATTAGGTCAGGGGCGTGATAATGTCAAACAGATGCTCGCCGACGATGAAAATTTCAGAAAGGAAGTCGAGGCCAAAATTCTCGAACATATGAGCGAACTGGATATGTCTTCCAGCAACTCTACCGAAGAAGATGCTAAGGCACTCGCCTCGGAAGCACTCAAAAATATCAGTTCGCCGGAAAATACTGCACTGGAAAACTCTGTCAGCATTGATGTCGATGCAGAGGACGATTTCGAGGAATTCGACCCGACAGAATAAATCATGAAAATTACCCAGATTATCAGAAAGAAAACTTATTACGAAGTATACGCAGGGGACGCCGTCTACGAAATAGACGGCGAACTTCTGCGTCAGTATCATATGCAGGAGGGAGAAACATTCGACGAAGATACCATCGAAGAACTGCATAAGAAATCCCGTTTCCGCCGCGCTTACAGGCGGGCTTGCTATCTGCTCGACGACAGAGATTATTCTTATTGTATGATGTATCAGAAATTAATGCATACTTATCAAGATAAACAGCTCTGTGTCAGCGTGATGGAACAGCTTGTGCAGTGCGGTGCGATTAACGACAAACGCTATGCTCAGAAACTCGCAGAATATCTCGTCGAACACAAGCATTACGGCGTTTACAGAATCCGGCAGGAACTTCTGCGCAAGGGCATTGATAAAGAATTAACAGAACAATGTGTACAGAAGCTCGAAGAACAGTCTCTGGAATATCTTCCGGAGGTACTCGCCAAAAAATACGGCAGTCAGCTCACTGACCCCGGTGATTTCAAAACCAGAGATAAAGTTATCGCCGGCATGAGCCGGCTTGGCTATGATTATTCCAATATCAAGAAAGCCGTCGAAGATTATTTTCAGAATACAGAACAGGACGAAGATTCCTGAAAGGAGACAAATTATGGCAATTAAAGTCGGTATGGTTTCGCTCGGATGCGATAAGAATTTAGTTGATTCCGAAAGAATGCTGAAGAAATTACGCGCACACGGCTATGAACTCGTGACTGAGTTCGGTGATTCAGACGTTGCTGTCGTGAATACCTGCGGTTTCATTCAGTCAGCCAAAGAAGAAGCTATTGAAACTATCTTAGAAATCGCAAAGCTCAAAGAAGAAGGCAAGGTCAAGAAATTAATCCTGACCGGATGTCTTACAGAACGCTATAAAGAAGAAGCCGTCAAGGAATTCCCCGAAGCAGATGCTGTAATTGGTATCGGAGATAATAAAGATATTGTTGAAATTCTGGATAAAGTTCTGCATGGTGAAAAAATTGTCAGATTCTCTCCGAAAACAGATATTGAAATGACCGGCGAAAGAATTATTTCGACTCTGCCGTTTTTCTCTTATCTGAAAATTGCAGAAGGATGTTCAAATCACTGTACTTACTGCGCTATTCCCATGATTCGCGGAAAATTCCGGAGCGTTCCGATGGAAAATGTTCTTGCTGAAGCCGAACAGCTTGTGTCTTACGGTGTCACAGAACTGAACATCATCGCACAGGATGTCACCCGTTACGGCGAAGATTTATATCATGAAAACAAACTCTGCGAACTTCTCACAAAGCTATGTCAGATTCCGGATTTGAAATGGATTAGACTTCTGTACTGCTATCCGGAACGCATCACAGATGAATTAATTGAAACTATCGCAAGAGAAGACAAAATTCTGAAATATATCGACATGCCGATTCAGCATTCTGATAATGCTATTCTGAAAAGAATGAACCGCCCAACCACGAACGAAAGCCTTCGGGAACTGATTCAGAAGCTGAGAAACAGAATTCCTGAAATTGTTCTCAGAACGACTCTGATTACAGGCTTCCCCGGCGAAACCGAAGAACAGTTTAATCACCTCGCTGAATTCGTGCAGGATATGAAATTCACAAGACTGGGCTGTTTCGCTTACTCGCAGGAGGACGGCACGCCCGCCGGAAATTTCCCTGACCAGATTGATGAGGAAATCCGTCAGCACCGTGCTGACATCATCATGGAACAGCAGATGGAAATCAGTGCGGAATATAATCAGGAACAACTGGGCAAGATAAAAACAGCCGTTGTCGAAGGTTTCGACAAGTGGGCAGAATGTTATTTCGGCAGAACTGAAGCCGATGCCCCTGATATTGACGGAAAAATCTTTTTCAGTTCCGAAGAAAAACTCGAATCCGGTCAGTATGTCAAGGTCAGAATTACCGATACGCTCGATTATGATTTGTTAGGGGAGGTCATAACTGATGAATCTGCCGAATAAACTTACTTTGATGAGAATTATTCTTGTGCCGTTCTTTATGCTGTTCTTATACTGGGAGATTCCGTATCATTTCACGATTGCGCTAATAATTTTCGCCGCCGCTTCGATTACAGATGCTCTTGACGGCAAAATTGCAAGGAAGTATAATTTAATCACAACATTCGGAAAGTTCGCTGACCCCTTAGCCGATAAAATTCTTGTCTTGGCGGCTTTTGCCTGTCTTGCGGATGTGACAAGAGACAATCATATTATCAATGGTGTTGTGGTGACGATTATCGCCGCCCGTGAATTTATGGTGTCTGGTCTGCGCCTTGTCACGGCAGAAAAAGGCGTTGTTGTCGCCGCCGGAATCTGGGGAAAACTGAAAACAGCTTTCACAATGGTGACAATTGTCTTGATTTTAATCTGTTTGGCTGGCTTTTCAGATTTTCATGCATTGCCTTTAACTCCCGTCAGTGCTATGATTCTTTCCGTCCTCGTCTGGATTTCCGTCCTGCTGACAATTATCTCCGGCGGAATCTATCTCAAAGGCTATGCAAAGTATATCGACATGAAATAATCACAAAAATGTGAAAAAAATGACCGCTTCTGCGGTCTTTTTTCTTAAATTCTGCGGAAACTATTGACAGTCCCTTAACAGTTTGCTATAATTATAAACAGATACTTTTTATCTGTTAATAAATTCACGAAAGAAAGAGAGATTTGGATTTATGAAATTTACTGCTGTCATTATGGCAGGCGGTGTCGGCGAACGCTTCTGGCCGAAAAGCCGTCAGAACTGCCCGAAACAGTTTCTTTCACTCACATCCGATGGAGAAACCATGATTCAGAAAACAGTCAAGAGACTGAAACCGCTGGTTTCTCTGCAAGATATTTATATCATCACAAATGCGCATTATCTGCCGTTGATTCATGAACAGCTCCCCGATTTGCCTAAGGAAAATATCATCGCTGAACCATGTCCCAGAAATACTGCTCCGGCTATCGGGCTGGCATCTTCGCTGATTGCAAAGAAATATGATGATGCTTTGATGTTCTTCCTGCCGTCTGACCATCTGATTCATCATGAACAGAGTTATATTGACACACTGAAAAAAGCTTCTGAAACGGCTTTGCAGGATAAGAATTTAGTCACTATCGGCATTACACCGACTTATCCCGAAACAGGCTACGGCTATATCAAGTATGATAAAAATCAGATGCAGGATAATGCCTATGCTGTCGAATGCTTTGTCGAAAAGCCTGACCTGAAAACGGCAGAAACTTATCTCCAGTCCGGAAATTATCTCTGGAACAGCGGAATGTTTATCTGGAAAGCTTCGAGTATTCTGCATAATATTCAGAAGTATATGCCGGAACTGTATCAGGGACTCCAGACAATTACAGATGCCTACGGCACACGGGATTTTGAATTCATCCTGAGTGAGAAATTTCCGGAACTGCCTTCGGAATCTATTGATTTCGGTGTGATGGAGAAAGCAGAACATATTTTCACCATTCCGGGCGATTTCGGCTGGGATGATGTCGGAAGCTGGCTGGCTCTGGAACGAATCAACAAAACTGACGAAAATCATAATATACTTGACGGAGATGTACTTAGTATCGACAGCAAAAACTGCACTGTCACCGGCGGAGGCAGAACTATCGCTGTGCTGGGCGTGCAGGATTTAGTCATTGTCGATACAGACGACGCATTGCTTATTTGTCATAAAAATCAGACACAGGATATTAAAAAAATCCTTGCAGAACTCAAAGCAGAACATAAGTCTGAATTATTATAAAAAAACAAGTGAGGTTATTTATCATGAAACATGCATTGATTACAGGCATTACCGGACAGGACGGCTCATATTTGGCTGAACTCCTGCTCGAAAAAGGTTATGAAGTTTACGGCATCTGGAGAAGAAAAGCCAATGTCGATTACGGCAATATCGAGCATATCAAGGATAAACTGCATCTGATTTATGCGGATATGACCGACCCGGTTTCTCTGATTACGGCGATGAAGATTTCTCAGGCAGATGAAGTCTATAATCTGGCGGCACAGTCTTTTGTAGCGTCAAGCTGGAGCACTCCGCTCAATACTGCCGAAACAGATGCCCTCGGTGTGACAAATCTGCTGGAAGCTATCAGAATCGTTAAGCCCGAAGCAAGATTTTATCAGGCATCCACATCCGAGATGTTCGGATTAGTTCAGGAAATGCCTCAGACAGAAAAAACACCGTTCTATCCGAGAAGCCCTTACGGAGTTGCAAAACTCTACGGTCATTGGATTACCAAAAATTACAGAGAAAGCTATGATTTATTTGCATGTTCCGGTATTTTGTTCAATCACGAATCTGAACGCAGAGGACTGGAATTTGTGACAAGAAAGATTTCCAGAGCTGTGGCAAGAATCAAGTTCGGCTTGCAGGAATATGTCGAACTCGGCAATCTGGATTCCAAGCGCGATTGGGGACATTCTAAAGATTATGTCAAGGCCATGTGGCTGATGCTCCAGCAGGAGACTCCGGATGATTATGTTATTGCCACGAATGAAACCAGAACCGTCCGTGAATTCGCCGAAACTGCGTTCCGCTGTGCCGGAATCGAAATCGAATGGGAAGGCGAAGGTATTGACGAAATCGGAAAGAATAAAGCCAATGGTCAGACAGTTGTAAAAATCAATAAAGAATTCTTCCGTCCGGCAGAAGTGGATGTTCTGCTTGGCAATCCGGCAAAGGCAGAAGAAAAGCTCGGCTGGAAGCGTGAAATTGATTTTCAGGAACTCGTCAGCCGTATGGTTGCCAATGACCTGAAACTTGTCGAAGCCGAAATCAAGTGAATATCGCGTTTGATGCCCTGCCTCTGCTCGGTAAGAAAACCGGAATCGGATTCTGTGAAGCCGGGCAGGTCAGGGCTATGACCCGTCTGCATCCTGAAAATCAGTATGTGCTGAATTATTTCGCTGTCAAGAATCTGGAAGAAAAAAAACAGGACTTGAAGCCCTATCTGGATAAGCATGTCAGTATGAAACATGCGTTCTGTTCGCCGTATGGCTATCGGATAGTATCTGGATTCCTGCCTGTGCCGTATTCGCTGTTTTTTGGGAAAAATCATCAGATTACGCATTTTTTTAATTATATCGTTCCGCCGGGTGTTTCCGGAAAGACGGTCGTCACTGTACACGATATGGTTTATAAAGCCTATCCCGAAACCGTCCGCGCCAGAACCCGGCATATGCTCGATTTGGGACTTGTCAGCTCCATGATAAGGGCAGACAGAATTATTACAGATTCGGAATTTTCCAAATCTGAAATTATAAAATATTATCCCGAATTTGCCTCTAAAATACGGGTTGTGCCGTGCGGTGTCGATTCTGAAAAATTCCATCCCGTTCATGATGAAACTGCTTTCCGGAAGATACAGAAAATTTATCAGCTTCCGGATTCTTATTTTCTCTATCTGGGGACGCTCGAACCGCGGAAGAATCTGGAAAATCTGATTTCTGCCTATGCGGAATTCGCAAAAATGCAGGAACATCCGGCGAAACTGGTGCTTGCCGGGGCGAAAGGCTGGCTGTATGACAGCATCTTTCAGCAGGTGAACCGTCTGCATCTCGAACAGCAGGTGATTTTTACAGAATATATTCAGGAGCAGGATTTGTGTATACTGATGAGTTATGCACTGGCTTTTGTGTTTCCGTCGATTTATGAGGGATTCGGGATGCCCCCGCTGGAAGCAATGGCCTGCGGAACACCTGTTCTTGTTTCGGATTCTGCCTCTCTGCCGGAAGTCACTGGAACAGATGCCGTTATCGTCAAGCCAGACAGCATTCCGGATATGACAAACGGTCTGCACAGGCTCTTTACAGATGAGAATCTCAGAAAAACGCTCAGTCAGAAAGGCCTTGCAAGGGCAAAATCATTTTCATGGGAAAAAAGCGCGGAATTGTTATATCAAGTTTATCAGGAACTTCTGCCGGAGGAATAAAACATGTTTCGTATTCTGGAAGTGAATAAATTCTATCCGCCCCATATCGGCGGAATTGAAACCGTTGTCGCGCAGAGGGCGAAATATCTCTCGAAATTTCCCGATACGGAAGTCAAAGTGCTGGTCTGTCAGGAAAAAGGCAGAGGAAAGACGGAAATTATCAACGGTGTGGAAGTTATCCGGTGCACAAGTGCAGGCACTTATTTTTCCTGTCCGGTTTCGGCGTCTTTTTTCCGGAAATTCCGGGAATTGTCGAAATGGGCGGATGTTATCGAATTTCATACGCCCTTTCCACTTGAAGATGTCGCCTGTCTGCTTTCCGGCTGTAAATGCCGTGTTGTGATTTCATGGCATAGTGATGTCATCCGGCAGAAGAAATTATTATTCTTCTATCAGCCGATTCTGAAAAAATTTCTCCAGCGGGCGGACTGCATCATCACCGCCACGCAGGGACATATTGAAAGTTCATCTTTTCTGCCGGAATTCCGCGAAAAATGCAGAGTGATTCCTTATCCGGTCGAAAATACTGAAATTCTGCATGATGCTTCTATTCTGACAAAAAAACTCCGGAATCCGGAGCATGTCAAATTATTATTCGTCGGCAGACTGGTCTATTATAAAGGCGTAGATGTGCTGATTCAGGCCTTTCGGAAAGTCACAGGCTGTGAACTTTTTCTCTGCGGAACAGGGGTGCTCGAACCCGAACTCCGGAAACTCGCCGGGAGTCTTCCAGTGCATTTCCTCGGAAATCTTTCTGATTCGGATTTGAAATCGGCATTCAGTGACTGTGATATTTTTATACTCCCCTCTGTCGAAAATTCTGAAGCGTTCGGAATCGTCCAGCAGGAAGCCATGACTGCCGGAAAGCCTGTGATTAATACAAATCTGCCGACGGGTGTGCCTTATGTCAGTCTGCACGAAAAAACAGGCCTGACCGTTCCGCCCCACGATGTACAGGCTCTTGCTGATGCTGTTCAGAAACTGGCGGATTCTTCCGAACTTCGCAGAAAATACGGGGAAAATGCCCGGAAAAGAGCACTCGAACTCTATCAGTGTGATGCTATTATGAAAGAAATCTGGCATGTGCTCAGAAATGATTAATTTTTTAGAAAAGTGAGGTGTTCCGCTTGGATGCACTTGTTATCGGTGCAGGCGGATTTGTCGGCAGTTATCTGATTCAGGAACTCAATCAGAAATGTCTGCATGTGGGGGCGACTGTTCTGCCCCGCGAACATGTCCGCGCCGGAAACTGTGATGTTTTTACGCTTGATATTATGCAGGAATCCGAAATCAGGAATCTGCTCCAAACCTATCAGCCGAAATATATCTATCATCTTGCCGCGCAGAGTTCGGTAGCGGTTTCATGGAAAAATCCGGAACTCACGATTGATGTGAATATCAAGGGCGTTCTGCATCTGCTGGAAGCCGTCCGGAATATTGATGGCTATTATCCGCGGATTTTGCTTGTCGGTTCGGGCGAAGAATACGGCTATCTGAAAGATGGCATCTGTCCGGTCAGTGAAGAAACTGCTCTGCATCCGGGGAATCCCTATGCTGTAACAAAAGCCTGTCAGAATATGCTCGGCACAGTCTATGCGAAATCCTATGGCATGGGAATCGTCATGGTCAGAGCATTCAATCATATCGGAGTGGGACAGTCCCCGACGTTTGTCGCAGCGGATTTTGCCTTGCAAATTGCCGAAATTGAAGCCGGATTCCGTGCGCCTGTGATACAGGTAGGCAATCTTTCAGCGAAACGTGATTTTTCTGATGTCCGTGATGTTGTCCGTGCTTATATCATGCTGATGGAAAAAGGCTGTGCCGGAGAAACTTACAATGTCGGAAGCGGTCATGCTGTTGCAATTCAGGAATTACTGGATATTCTGCTGGAATTGAGTTCGGAATCTATCATAATCGAACAGAATCCCGACAGAATGCGCCCTTCAGATGTGCCTGTTATCGAAGCGGATATTTCACGTCTCTGCGAGGATACCGGATGGAAACCGGAATACTCCTTACAGGAAACACTGGAAACCATGCTGAATCATAACCGAAAAAATTTCGGACTTCTGTAAATCATACAAAAGGAGCAAATCTGAATGGTGCTGGAACAGACAAAACAGATTCTTAAAAATCATGAAGGACATGAATATTGTGGAAACGGTGTTTCTTATCATGTTTTTCTTTCTCCGGATGCCTATGAACATCCGTTCAAACCATTCGACGAATTCGAGGAAAGTCAGCAGGAAAATTCCAATCCCGAAAATGATAAAACTGTCCGCTAAGGACAGTTTTTATTTTATCTGCAAGAAATACTTGCCTTTTTCTGAAAAGTCTGCTATAATATAGAAGTATCATTCTCAGAAAGAAGGTTTTTTGCATTTGGATAAATATAAAAAGCTTGCCGCGAATACGCTTGTCTTTGCAATCGGTTCGTTTGGCTCGAAAATTCTGCTTCTCCTGCTGACGAGATTATATACACATCATATTTCGTCAGGAGACAACAGTACAAAATCCCTGCTGGAACAGACAGCCAATTTTATTATTCCGATTGCCACACTCTCCATTGCCGAAGCCGTTATCCGGTACGGACTGGACAGAGATTATGACAACAAAGAAGTATTTACTTCTGCCTGCATTGTGGAAGCTGCCGGCATAATTATCATGCTTTTGCTGTCACCGTTATTGAATCTGCTTCCCTATGCGCATGGCTATGTGATACTTCTTCTGCTGTTTATTATTGCCTCTTCCTTCCGGCAGTTAAGCTCGCAGTTTGTCCGGGCAAGAGGGCTTGTGAAGCTATTCGCTCTGGATGGTATTCTTGCTACAGGAACACTGTTCATCTTCAATATTGTATTTATTTCCGTCCTGAATATGGGTGTTCGTGGATTTATGATTTCCAGCATCTTGACGGATTTCTGCTCCGGTGTTTTTCTGTGGATTGTGGCCAAGCTGTGGCAGTTTCTGGATAAGAAGAAATTTAATCCCGAAATGATAAAGACAATGCTCCGCTTTTCAATCCCCATGATTCCGACAGCAGTACTCTGGATTATTACCGGATTTTCCGATAGATTATTCGTCAGATACATGACCAGTGCGCAAAGCCCGGATGTCGGCGAAATTGCCGCCGGGGTCTATGATGCCGCCTCAAAAGTCCCAAACTTAATCTCCATGGTTTCGACGATTTTCTTCCAGGCTTGGAATATGTCTGCCATCACGGAAAACAACAGCAAGGACAAAGGCCAGTTCTACGAAAAAATTTTTTCTGCTTATCAGTCCGTAATGTTTCTGGGCGCAGCTTTCATGATTGCACTTGTCAAACCGCTTTCCGCAATCCTAATTGACTCCAGTACTGACCCTTCTTATGCAAGAGCATTTGAATTCACGCCCATTCTAATCATTGGCGTTCTGATGATGAGCCTGAATCAGTTTTTAAGCAGTATCTACACAGCAACTCAGAAAACAACTCACAGTTTCTGGACAAGCTTAATCGCAGCATGTACCAACTTGATTCTCAACATGATTTTAATTTACAAATGGGGTGTACAGGGTGCAGTTATCGCTACTTTCATGAGTTATTTTGTCTGCTATCTTGTCCGGATTGTCGATACCAGAAAATTAATCTATTTCAAAGTTGACCATCTGCATTTCACCAGCAATCTGATTGTATTATTTGTAATGAGCATCGGCGCGATTACAGAACCTTATTTTCTGCTTCCCATGCAGATAGGCTTCTTAATCTTCATGGTAATATTCAATTTTTCAGCAATTCTCCAGACAGTCATGAAAATTCTCAAAAGGGGGTAATCTTCATGAAAGTAACAATTGCCTCCAGAGCAGAAGAAGTTTTCCTTTCCAGCACCGAAGCAAAAATTCTCCAGCAGAGAATTTTATTCCTGCTTCTGTACCTGTATCAGCAGGGCTATACAGAATTCTATACCAATTGTGCATGGGGTGTTCCCCTGTGGTCAGCCGAGCTGATTTCCCGTATGAAAGGAAACTACCCGGATATCCTTTTGCATCTGGCACTTCCTCACGAAAAACAGGCCGAAAAATGGATTTTCTCCATGAAAAAGCATTATCTGAAAATTCAGAATTTCGCCGATACTATAAAATATCTCTCCTCTCCGGATGACCGTCAGAGCTTTCAGAAAGCAGACAGATTCATGATTCAGAACAGCGATTTATTATTATTTTACGGAACACAAGGCTTTCTGAATTATGCACCGCGCTATCGAGAAACCATTATCGAAACTTATGCAAAATTCCAGAACATTCCCGTTCGTTACATCTGATACTTCAAAATATACCCCTGCCGTTTTCTCACGACAGGGGTAATATTTTTCATTCTATCTGACTGCTCAGGAACTGCGCCGCAGCATTGACAAGACTTTTCTGAGATTCCGAAATTTTACTTGATTTTCCGTTATTCAGAAATGCCACTGCTCCGGTCACATCTCCGGAAGAAAGAATCGGCAGACACGCAAGGGAACTCTGTTCTACGCCTTCTACTGCGAAAAACTGCCGATTGTCATCTTCTGCAAAATACTGTTTTCTATTCTCCATAAGTTCTTCAAGTTCCGGAGAAACTCTGCGTTCCTGAAATTCTTTCTTTGTCACTCCGGATGTCGCCACAACATGGTCACGGTCGAATACCACTACCGGACAGCCTGCCAGCTTATACATAATATCCGCCACCTGCGAGGCATTGTGTCCCATTTCACCAATGACTGAATATTTCTTGAATATCACTTCGCCGTCACTGCTGGTATAGATTTCTAACGGGTCGCCCTCATGAATGCGCATTGTCCGGCGGATTTCTTTCGGAATGACGACTCTGCCGAGGTCATCAATTCTTCTGACAATCCCTGTTGCTTTCATAATTTTCCACTCCTTACAATAAAAAATTCAGATAATTTTAAAATAACCTGACTGCTTTGTTAGTATTTGCCGGATTTTTGAAATTATACTTTCTGGATTTAATTTGAAATTTAACATGATTTTACATATTTATCACCCGTTTTTTTGAGTGCTATGATAAAACAAATATAATTTAAAGGAGAATCCAAATGAATATCAAGCCGATTGCAGATATTTGTTTGCTTGTTCGGCAGATTTTTCAGAAGAGGCAAGAACTGTTCATTATTCATGAAATGAATCAGTTATGTACTGAAATATGATTTTTAAAAAGTAATTTTATTTCTTAAAAATCATATTACTAAAATTTTCTAAGATAAGCAAAGCATTAAGAATGCTTTGCTCTGGATTTATAGACATTGTATTGATTCCGACATCTTGGAGAACAAAATTCACTTCGAATATCTTTTGCATAGAAGATTTTTTGCAGTGTTTACAGTATCGGAGAGGCTTTCTGTCATTCATGATTGCTTTCGCACAAGCAAAATCAAGCACCGATTTCAATGACGGATATTCACAGACAAGTGCGGGTTTATAATGCTCCTGATAATCAATCATTTCAATTTTATACATCAAATGCGGTTTGTTAAATGTAAAAATTTCAGGAGATTCCGCATCAATAAAATAATAAAGAAAATAAGAGTACAGATATAGAAAATATTGTTTGACCCAATTTAATCTTTCAGCATAATATCTTCCAGACATAAACAACTTTGAATAAAATCCGCTTCGTCCTTTATAGATTTGACTTTCTGTTATAACATCTCCCACCTGCTGATTTTTGATAAGCTTTTCTTCATAAGGAAAGAAGAGCTGTACAAATGGGTCAGCAGGGACAATTCCTGACGGAAAGAAAATATTTTCATGAATTACAAGCTTTTCATTGAAATCCAAATCGGTTTCTGTTACATCAGGAAGAAGTCCAAGTAATCCATACTGATTTACAAAATCCATAACTTCCTTATCATATCCGTCATAATTTTCCTCTAACATTCTTCCGATGTTCAAAGCATCACAAAGAATCTGATTTTCAATATCTATGGGATTATACTCCCAGCTTCTGCTTACATCTTCAGGAACGATAAACCGAATTCCATTTTTTTTTAAAATCTGGTATTTCTGAAACTTTGTCCAGAAACTGATTCTTGTTTCTTCCATGACATCACTTCCTGTAATATAGAATCAATATAATAATATTACTGATATGCTTTATTAGACTTCCTCGGAAACTAAAATTGAGATTCAAAATTAATAATACCACAAATAAGGTTTAAACGTAAAAGATGA
>SVNI01000094.1 GCA_015066975.1 Ruminococcus sp.
AAGCTGGCTCAACTGCTTTTCAGGCTTTACTTTCATTATTTCAAGGTCAGTTTGTTTTGGGGACTGAATAGTTACGATTTTTTTAGTATAATTTTATCATAACAGATTTTCTGTAAAAAGTAAATTGCATATTGTCTTATTTTGATAGCATATTATCTTATTTGATTTGCTTTTTTCTGTATTCAGACGGTGTCAGACCTGTTTTTTTCTTGAACTGCCGCATAAAATGTGCTTCTGTCTGATAACCGCAGGAAAGTGCAATTTCAGAAATTTTCATTCCGGTATGCAGAAGTAGCTGCTGTGCCTTGCTGATGCGTATCGAGATTAAATCCTCCCAGATGCTGACATTGAATAATTCTTTATATAATTTTTGCAAATGACTCCGGCTGATGCCGATTTCCTTTGCAATATCAGGAATATTCCAGTTTTTCTGAGAAAAAGTCTGTAAATTTCTCCTGAGCCGGTAAAGAGATTCTTTATAATCTGCATCATATTCCGCATAGATTTTATTTTTCTCCTGCAAGGCTAATACAGCAGTATTGATTTCTGCTTCGGTCTGATTCAGCGTATCTGATTTCAGAGACTGTACCAGAGTCACAAGCCGGAAAGAAAGCAGATTCCCCATTAAATGATAGAGTTCCTTTTCTGTTTTATGCAGAATCGATTCTGCACAATTTTCCTGATACCCTGCAACAGAAAACAGTACGGCAAAGATTTTTTCTTGTATTCTTGCAGAAACGGAACATTCCGGTGTTGCATCTCTGAGAGCGTTTGCCAGAAGCAAAGCCATATCATAGCCGGATGGCAAAGTTTCATTGCCAGACAGAAGCAGAAGCACCGGAATTTGTTTCTTTTTCCGGCACTGATGCAGAAATTCCGGAAGATGTTCGGCAAATCCTCTCCGGTTGAGCAGACCTGTAGAAGGGTCACGGACGGATAATAATTCCATCTGCTGATAAATATATGTCTGATATTCCTGATTTTGCAGCTGATTCAGTCCGTTGGCAACCGCATTGCACCAGTTGACAAAATAATTATCCAGTTCAATATCTTCGGCTTTTTCGTAAACGGCGGCAATATAACCGAAAATTTGCCGCCGGAAATGCAGAGAAGTGAAAACTGCTAAAACAGGTTCATGCGGCTGCTGGAGTCTGGGTATCATCTGCCGGACTGGAAATGTATCATGTGTCGGTTCATCTTCAGTTCTGGATTTGGATAATAATAAATACATGTTTTCAGAATAGCCTGTTTCACGGAAATGTTCCGGATTTTCAAAATTAAATTTCCAGTCTTCACAAAGACAAATATCCAAATTTTTCCAGCCGGAAAGAATATGTGCAGTCTGTCCGATATTATCACTGATTTTTTTTATTGTCAAAACATCTGAATTGGCTGTTATGCGTTCTAAACAGTTGATGGCAATAAATTGCTTGTTCTGGATTTTGTGCTGAATCTGTATTTTAATATGCTGTTCCAGCATATAATTTTCGATACTTTGTTTATATGCTTTCTGAATACCGCATCCGCAGGAAGTGCCATAACGGAGATACTGTTTTTTTCCGGAGAGATTCTGAGCTGTTCCAGTCATGAGTTCATAAAGGCGACAGACGGCATCTGCTCCGAACTGTGCATCACGACCGGAAACCGTTGTGACAGAATGCATCAGGGCTGCCCAGCTTCCGTCATAGCCAGTGACTGCAATCTCTTCCGGCACACGGATTCTCCGTTCACGGAGTGTTTCCATCAGAGAAATTGCCATAACATCACTTGCACAGACAACAGCATCCGGACGTTCCAGAAATCCTTCTGCTATCTGTAATGCAATCTTTCTGGGAATCTCTTTCCAGAAATATCCATAAAAAATATGATTTTCTGAAACTTCCAGACCAGCTTCCTGCATTGCCTGACAGAATCCTGCAAGCCTCTGTTCAGACGGATAAGAATCTGATATTCCGGTAATGCAGTATAATTTCTGACAGTGATGCTCCTGAATCAAGTGCTTTGTTATCTGATACATGCTTTCTTTCTGCCGTGCATGGAGAAAAGGCATCATTTCGGATTCTTCTCCCAGAACCAGACAAGGAATTTCCGTCTGAGAAAGATATACATAAATCTGCTTTATCAAAGGCTGATTATGAAATCTGTCCGCACAAAACAGAATTCCGTCCAGTTCTGCCTTGCATACCAGAGAATAAATATTTTCCAGTGCATGGGTATAATCATCCTGCTGAAACTCTACCTGTGAATTAAAAATTCCAGTCAGTACAAGCACATCCAGATGAAAAGCAAATGCCTGTTCCTGAATTCCCTGCAATAATTCAATATCGAGCGGGTCAATCAGTTCCGGAAGAATTACAGCAATTTTCCCTGATGCGTTCATGAAATTCATCTCCTTGTGAAATGATTGATAATAATATTATTATAACCATTTTTATATTTCTTGTCAATGATAAGATGATATATCATTTTTTTAAGCATATCCGTCATTGAAAAAACAGAAAAGCTGTGCTATACTAAAACTACCGGATACAGCAGAATTTCAGATGCACTGCCCTATATTTTGTTTCCTTCTGTATCTGCAATTTCATACTATGGTATAAAATTCCCCTTTTATATCAGATTTTTGTCCTGTGAAGCATCTGACGCAGGATATTTTTTTATACAAATTTTTAAAATAAAGAATGATTCTCAATTTCAAATGTGAAAATTATGTGAAAATTTTCAAATTACTATTGACAAATTCATTTTCTATGATATAATAATAGCATAGATTTTATTTTGAAAATGATTTTCAATTTCATATTAAGTGCTAGGAACGATATATTTCAGATATATCATTTTCTAAAGCCCTAATTTGAAAATGATTATCATTTTATTTTAGGATATTTAATCTATTGGAGGTACTTAGATATGAACTACAACAAAATGATGACAATCGCTTTAATGAGTGTTTTCTTGCTGACAGGCTGTTCTGCTAAGGCAGAAGCTCAGAATACAGAAAGCATTTCTTCTGCTGAAAATTCAGAATCCGCATCAGCAGAAACAAATGCACAAGAATCAGAAACAGTCAAAAAAACAGAAGTCATTGCTGCTGTCAATTCTGAACCAAGTGCAGGATGGAATCCAATAACAGGATATGGTCAACGGTATGACCCAATTCTGCAAAGTACACTGACAAAGGCTTACGGCGGTGAAATTACTTATGATTTGGCAACCGGATACGAAGTTAGCGAGGACGGAAAAGACTGGACTTTTACAATTCGTGATGATGCACGCTACTCCAACGGCGAAAAAGTACTTGCTTCTGATGTGGCATTTACTTATGAGGCTGTCCGTGATAACAGTACAAGTCTGGATTTGAATAATATCAGTTCTGCCGAAGCCATAGATGATACTACAGTTGTATTTCATCTGACAGAACCGGATTATACGTTTCTGTATGTGACTTATAAAGTAGGAATTGTTCCGGAAGCAGTCTATGATGATAATTATGGTGAAAATCCTATTGGTTCAGGCGCATTCAAGCTGGTACAATGGGAAAAAGGTCAGCAGGCTGTCTGGGAATATAATGAGTATTATTATGGTGATGAACCTGAAATCAAGAAAATTGTTCTGTTATTCATGGATGATGATGCCGCATTTCTTGCCGCTCAGAAAGGTGATGTTGATTTAGTCTATACCAATCAGAATTTAGCTGTACAGGAAATTGATGGCTATCACATGATGAATATTGAATCCATTGATAATTATGGAATTATCTTCCCGACTGTCACTGACAACGGAGAAACAGCAAAAGATGGTCAGCCAATCGGAAATAATGTCACCGGAGATGTGGCAGTTAGAAAGGCTCTGAGCGTGGGATTAGACCGTGAAAGCCTGATTCAGAATGTATTTAATGGCTACGGAAAACCGTCTTATTCTATGTGCGATACTATGCCTTGGTTCAATGAAGAAACGGCTCTGAATGAAACAAACTCCGGTCTTGATGCTGCTTTGCAGATTCTCGAAAATGCCGGCTGGACAGATACAGACGGTGATGGCATTCGGGAAAAAGACGGCATCAATGCAGAATTTACGCTCTTATATACTGCTAATAACGCAAACCGTCAGGCGATGGCGATGGCTGTTGCTGAACAGGCAAAGGATTTAGGCATTGTAATTCATCCGGAAGGTGCTGCCAATGACGATATTAAAACAAGATTCTATTCTACTCCCTATGTATTCGGCAGAGGAGACTATACACCGAATGAATTCTATCTCATGACAGCAACTGACACAATCGGTTCAGGCTGGAGCAATACAGGATATTATTCCAATCCGGCTGTAGATGAATATATGAAAAAAGCTATGACATGCAAAACGACAGACGAAGTTTATGAATATTATAAACTTGCTCAATGGGACGGTACAACTGGTGCAAGCCTGATAGGAGATGCTCCTGACTGCTGGCTTGTGCGTGCTGACCACTGTTATTTTGTCCGTGACGGTCTGGATATTGGAAATCAGCCGATTCAGCCGCATTGTGCAAATGGTCAGGTTGTTTTGAGTAATATTTCTGAATGGAAATGGAATTAAGTCATCATGTGGAAAACAATTTTTCTAAATGCCGTCAAAATGCTGTTTCTTTTGTTAGCAGTCAGCTTTATTACTTTCATGCTTGTGGAACTTTCTCCGATAGATGCCGTCAGTGCTTATATCGGAGAAAACAGTGCAACAGATGCTCAAAGAGAACAAATTGCAGAATACTGGGGATTGAATCAGCCGCCCCTGACACGCTATCTGAAATGGATTTCCAATCTTCTGCACGGAGATATGGGAACTTCTATGATATACCGTCAGCCGGTGATAAAAGTCATCAGTGAGCATTTTAAACTTTCTTTCTGGCTGATGCTGTTTTCATGGATACTTTCCGGAATTCTTGGCTTGCTGTTAGGCGTGACAGCTTCTGTTTATCGAGAATCTGTGATAGATAAAATCATCAAGATATATTGTCTGGCTCTGGAATCTTCTCCGGCGTTCTGGATTGGAATGATTCTGCTGTTGATTTTCTCTGTCAGATTGCAGATTTTTCCTATGGGACTGGCTTCTCCGGTCGGAACAGCCGTGACAGATGCTACACTCGGAGAAAGAGTTCAGCACATGATTCTGCCTGTTACTGCATTAAGCCTGACCGGAATTTCTAAAATCACGCTCCAGACCAGAGAAAAAATGAATCAGGTGCTGGAAAGTGATTATGCACTGTTTGCCAGAACTAGAGGAGAAACTATCTGGCAGTTTGTTTTCCGGCACGGACTGAGAAATATTCTTCTGCCGTTTATTACATTGCAGTTTGGTGCATTGAGCGAATTATTCGGCGGTTCTGTGCTGGCAGAAACAGTCTTTACCTATCCGGGACTGGGAAATACAACTGTACAATCAGCTTTGAAAGGGGATATTCCGTTATTTCTGGGAATTGCAGTTTTTTCGGCATTGTTTGTATTTATCGGAAATTTAACAGCAAATATTCTGTATGCAGTCGCTGACCCCCGTATTCGGGAAGGAGAAAGAAATTCATGATAAAAAAATTACAGAACCGCCGTTTACAGACAATTCTGATAATTATCTTTTCTGTGCTGGTGATTGGTGTGATTACCGTCACCGGCATGACCATGTCATCGGATGCCTATGCAACAAGCTTTGAAAATAAAAATCTTCCTCCATCTTCGGCACACTTATTCGGTACAGACTGGATGGGACGGGATATGTTCATGAGAACTATCAAAGGACTTTCGACCAGTATTTATATCGGTCTGGCGGCTTCCGGAGTGACTTCAATCATTGCACTGTTTCTGGGCATTATCGCTGGAATGTCCGGAAAACACGGTTCAGCAGTATTCAACTGGTTTGTAGATTTATTTATGGGGATTCCGCACCTGATATTATTGATTCTAATTTCGATACTGCTCGGAAAAGGTACAAAGGGAGTGACAGTCGGCGTAATTGTAACGCATTGGTGTACACTTGGCAGAATTGTACAGGCAGAAATTTTATCTCTGAAAAATTCGCAGTATGTGCAGGCATCGGAAAAACTGGGAAAATCAAAGCTCTGGATTGCCTGCAGGCATATTCTGCCGCATGTCGTACCGCAGTTTATTGTCGGATTGGTGCTGATGTTTCCACATGCAATTATGCATGAATCCTCAGTGACGTTCTTAGGTTTTGGACTGCCACCGGAACAGCCTGCAATTGGGATTATCTTATCAGAATCTATGAAATATCTGACAACGGGCATGTGGTGGCTTGCAGTTTTGCCGGGAATTAGCCTTCTATTGATAGTGATTCTATTTGAAGTAATCGGAAATCAGCTCCGCCTGCTAATTGACCCTTACAGTGTTCAGGAGTAATTAAAATGAAAAAAGAAAATATCATACTCGAAGCAAAAGATATTTCCGTCCGGTTCAGAATGTATGACAGAGGGCTGAAAAAATATCAGTTGGAAGTGATTAAGAATCTGAATATTACGCTGCACGAAGGCGAAATCTTGGCTGTTGTCGGTGCAAGCGGCAGCGGAAAAAGTGTGCTTGCTCATGGGATACTGGGGATTCTGCCTTCCAATGCTGAACTCGGCGGAGAAATTCTGTTTGAACATCAGCCATTAACAAAAAAACTTCGGAAAGAAAAAGTCGGTTCAGAAATCATCATGATTCCGCAGTCAGTCACTTATCTTGACCCGCTCATGAAGACTGGAAAACAAGTACAGGGCATCAAAGGAACAAAACAGCAGCAGGAACAGGCATTTGAACGCTATGGATTGAAAAAATCCGTTTCTGATATGTATCCGTTTCAGTTATCCGGCGGCATGGCAAGAAGAGCTTTAATTTCAACAGCAGTAATTTCCAATGCAAAATTGATTCTTGCAGATGAACCGACTCCCGGACTCAGTGAGGAAATCGCCCTTGAAACAATGAAACATTTCCGTGAACTCGCTGACAGCGGATGCAGTATTCTTATGATTACCCATGATATTGAAATTGCACTCAAAGCCGCTGATACTATTGCAGTTTTCTATGACGGACAGACAATTGACACCTGCACAAGTGAACAATTCCGGCAGGGAAAAGATGCTTTGCATCATCCATATACGAAAGCCCTCTGGTCTGCTCTGCCACAAAATGGATTTTGCGTGCCGGAAAATTTTCTCAGAAAGGAGTATTCTGAATGAATCAGAAAGAAATCCTGCTGGAATGTCAGAATGTCAGTTTCCGGTACAATTCCGGTGCATGGATTCTGAAACATATCGATTTGCAGATTTTTTCCGGCGAACGTGTCGGACTGATTGCACCGTCCGGATATGGAAAAAGTACACTTTCACGGCTTCTTGCCGGATATGAAAAGCCCTCGGCAGGGAAAATTCTCTGGAAAGGAAAGCCTTTTCCGGAAACTGGTTACTGTCCTGTGCAAATGATTTATCAGCATCCGGAAAAAGCCCTCAATCCCAGATGGAGATTAAAAAATTCTCTTTATGAAGCATGGAATCCAGATGATGCACTTTTGAAAGAACTGCAAATCAATAAAAAACTCTGGCTGAACAGATTCCCGAATGAACTTTCCGGAGGTGAACTGCAAAGATTCTGTGTTGCAAGAGTACTCAGCCCGAAAACAGAATTTATTATTGCTGATGAAATGAGTACTATGCTGGATGCGATTACACAGGCACAAATCTGGAGTGTTCTGCTCAAAAAAGTAAAAGAAAGAAATCTTGGTTTGCTCGTGATTACGCATAATACAGCATTAGTGGAAAAACTGTGTACCCGTATTGTGAATCTGAAAGAATTGAATCAGATTCAAATGTGAAAATTATGTGAAAATTTTCAAATTACTATTGACAAATTCATTTTCTGTGATATAATAATAGCATAGATTTCATTTTGAAAATGGTTTTCAATTTCATATTTATAAAAATGATATATTTCAGATATATCATTTTTTACAGCTTCTAATTTGAAAACGATTATCATTTTATATTTTAAGTTGAGAAAGAGAGGGATACTAATGACAGCCTATCACACTGCAAACCGTGAATATTTGCTCAGTTTCCTGAAAGCGAACAGCAATACTGCACTGACTGTACAGGAAATGATGTATCAAATCCAGAACGAACACATTGACGGAAAAATTCCGGCTACAAGCAGTATCTATCGTTTAATCAAGAAATTTGTGAATGAAGGTATTGTCATCAAAATGATGG
>SVNI01000095.1:0-2094 GCA_015066975.1 Ruminococcus sp.
GCATTGACTGTTCCGGTTGAGACACTGGTTGAGGGTAAATCACTCAAAGTGCCTTTGCTTAATGGCGCAGACATCAGGTTAGTCTGCGGAAGCAGATTGATATTTTTCACATCTTCCTGCTGTTCTTCGTCCAGTTGTTCTTCATTCTGCTGTTCTTCATCAGCCTGCTGTTCGCCGTCAGAATCCGGCAAATCCTCTGTCGAGATAGAACCGCCGTTCATGATGATAGATTCCAAATCAATCGTACCGTCCTGAAGATTCTGCACGAGCTTTTCATAATTGGCAACGTGTTCGTCAGTGATTTCTACATCTTCGGCCTCGCGAATCACACGGATTAAGTCAAAAAGTCCCTTAGCTTCGGAAAACTGCATGATTTTTTCCCGTGTGACTGCATAGCCGTTAGCGGTCAGCATTCCGGTTTCTTCATCGTTGGCGATACGGGCAGCGACATCATCCAGAGAGACGATTTCGCCGTCTTCACGGATTTCAGGCTCTATCATTTTGCCTTCTTCGTCAATAATTCCCGCTTGATACAGAGCTTCGAGTTCTGCTCTTGCGCGTTCCTCGTCGCCGTTGTAAGCCTTTGTGAGAGCAGTGACAGCTTCTTCACTGACTGCGGCATTGACTGCGAGAGCCATACCGGGGATGACTTCCGCCGCCATAGTCATGGCAAGAATACTGCTCATCAGTTTTTTACCCCAATTATGCTTTTTACCTTTTTTCATGTGAATATCCTCCTTTTATGTGATATGTATGACCTATTTTTCACAATATATCACGAATTTACCTTTATTTCGCAGAAGGCTGTACGAACAGGAATGCTGTACAGCCTTTGCTTTCTCATAGTGGAATCAGCAATTAGCCGATTGTGTCACCGCCTTCGTCGATATCGCCATTAGATGTTGTGATAACATCTTCTGCATCAAAAGCAACGATTTCGAGCACAGCTTCTTCATACTTTGCCATTTGTACTTCACCTCTTTTCGTAGCATTTCCCCGTATTGCCGATAGGCCAGCAAGAAATTTGCTTAATTCAGAGAACCTGTAGAGAGTTCGCCGTATACGGTGAATTCTTTACCGTCGGCATCGGTATAGACGAGATAGGGTCTGACATACCATGTTTTCTTGGCTTGTTCATTCCTGATTGTGAGAGTATATCTGTAGTTGTGTACTGTGATGTCAGTCTTGAACAAGGTGTTATAATCTGAATTGTCTATCGTCAAATTTTCGGATTTGGATATATCAGAAGTAGCCACGACACCGGATTTTACAATTTTGCAGTCAGCAGGGACACTGGTCATAGTGATAAACTTGAGTTCCTGATTTTCGGTATCTTCAATGACATTCTCCATGATAGCTGTGCCGAGAATCTTATCTTCCTTGATAGTTTCGTAGCCGTCAAGGTTTGCCTTTACCAAATCGCTGTAGACAGTTTTTTCATTGCCGTCTGCATCTTCATAAACGAGATATCCCTTGACATACCATGTTTCCAAAGCCTTATCGTTCTGAACTGTAAGAGTATATCTGTAGTTGGTGGTATTGATATTTTCTTTATACAAAGTCTTGTAATCAGAAGTTTCGATTGTCAGGTTTTCAGCGGTTTCTTCATTGCAAGTAGTTACCACACCAGCTTTCAGAATTTTGCATCCTTCCGGAACGTTCAGCAGGGAAACGAATTTGATTTTCTGGTTTGCTTTATCGGTTTCCACATTCTCGATTGTAGCATTGCCGTATCTTTCGATATCGTCTGTATCTTCGACATAAACGGCTTCCAGCTGGATATCATCAGAAGTTACAAAGAATGTATATTTCGGATTGTAGGAAATTGTGATGCCGTTTCTCTTCCAGTAGCCGAACTTATAGCCTGTCGGTGCAGTATCAGCAGTTACAACGGCAACAGTACCGTCTGCAAAATAGCCGGATTCTGAACCGTCTGCCAGTTTGCCGTTTGTAACAGTGACATGATGCTTGTCCTGTATGTTAACAAGTGCTTCTGCCAAGCCTGTATAATTGCCGATACCCTGAATCTGAACGGAAAATTCACCGATTTTCTTTGTTTTGGTTGCAGAAATAAACTTGAAATCTGTGTTGATG
>SVNI01000095.1:2104-8102 GCA_015066975.1 Ruminococcus sp.
AGTTCGATTGCTTCGCCGTTTACAATTCCGGTCACCTTGACGCAATCGCCGGGATATGACCAGCCGTCATCACCGACAGTGCATTCCTTGAAGATGACGATATTTTCGTCAGTCAGTTTCTGAGGGACTACAGTATAATTACCGCTGATTGTCAGGAAATAGTTATCACTGTCGACTGTAGCTGTGCCAATGTTAGAAGAATACGTGCCGACATTGCCTTCATAGTTATCCAGACCGTATTCACCGCTGAATGTAAGTGTTTCGCCTGCGATAATAGCACTTTCATCATAAGAGAAATCTGCAAAGTCGGGGTCAGCTTCGCCGAATGTTTTGCCTGTTGCATTCGGAGTAACGGCGATTTCTTTCTGATAAATACTAAAATCTACATAATAATTATCGAAAGCGTATCCCTTTGCGGTTTTGCTGACTTCAAGACGATATTTTCCTGCATCTTTCGGCGCACCGTCCAGCTTTGTCAGTTCGCCGTCATTCACAGCATAATAGGTATAAGTCGTCTTTACATCGCTGATTGAGGTGACAGGAGTCTTGGAATTATCAGTTGTTTTATAAAGATAAGAAGTTGAAGTCACTGCTTCGCTGTCATAGGTTTTGCTGTCAACAGAAGCATAAATAGAATACTCTCTGATAGGCTTGATTTCCCAATCGAACGACACAAGTCCTGTATAGTTATTCTGTCCGCTGAATTCAATCGTATAAGTTCCTGGTAAAACTGCGTGGTCTGTACCGCCGACTGCAAAATCATTTCCAGTCATCTTATAGGTTTTATATTTGTCTTGATAACGGCCGTCAGAAAAATCGAACTGAGGAGCATTTTTCTTAGTCCCGTCAAAAGTGTAATCTGTTTCGTATAAATCAAACATTTCCGGAGTCAGTTCTTTCGGCTCAATTGTAAATATCGCCGTACCGTTAAGAATGGCTGTGTAATTATCCAGCACATAGTCTTCTGAAATTTCATACTGATATGTTCCGGCATTGTTGATGAAATAAGTGTAATCGAAATCTTTAATTGTGATTGTCGGCACGAAATCGACTGTTTCGGCATCCGCAGGAATGACACCTGTTTTAGTATCCCATTGATTATCTTCGTCTGCATCAACTGCCTTTTCCGTCGTGATACTGATAACCGGAGCTTCTTCCGTGCCGTAAATGATGCTCTGTTTTGCATCAGGAGTAACTTTGACATTACGTTTCTGAATAGTAGTATCAACAGGACGAGTAATATCATTATAGTTATCAAAAGTCATTTTGAAATTTGCCGTTCTTTCTCCGGCATTTGTGATATCTGTGCCGGAAATTTCTACGACAGTATTCGGATAGGCTTCTTTATCGTTGACTAAATCCGCATCCGCGCCCTCAAAGATGAAATCCGTTTCGTCGAGCGGTGCGCCGTCATAGACAATATTCTCGACAGGAGTTACTGTAATATCAGCAGTCGCCTTTGCAATGCTCCAGTTCACGATTAAAGAACCAGTGTAGCTGCAATCGCCGTCGATAGCTACCAATTCAGCAGAATATTTTCCGGCATTGGTCTGCGCTTTGAGAGCATCAGCATCATAATCAGCATCTGTCAGAATCGTTTCTGTGCCGAGAACATTATTTTTGATAATAATTTCAGGCTTCTGTGCTTCTTTATTATAAGTGAATGTGTTTGCCGGAACGGTCACAGCACCGTCTTTCACAGTCAGCTTTGTTTCCTCGTCGCCGTTTTTCAGATAAACTTCACACTTTTCAAGCGGACGCTGTTCATAATTAACTTTCTGCTTCAGATAGAGGATACTGGTATCATTGTTATTTTCTTCTTCCTGACCGGATTTATCGACATATACTTCTGCTGTCAGATAGTATTCTTCTCCGATTTTGGGAGCATCGACTTTTGTGCCGTTTTCCTGTGCAAAGTACACATCACCGACGGAAACAATATTTTCAAAGCCTTTTGTAATCTGAACGCTGTCTGCTGAGGGCTGGTCGCCGTAATAATACGTTCCCTCGCCTGTGAGGACTGCGCCTGTATTATCGAAAACGCCGTCCTCGCCAATCAGCAGAGCAGAAATATCAGTTGTTGCTACTTTTCCGACCCAGTTGTTGGTATGGGAAAGCACATAGCCAGTTGCCGGATTTTCCGGAATTTCGATTTCATAGCGGTACTGATATTTTGTGCCGTTGTAGGTCTGATTTTTCTTATAGCCCATATTCAGAGCATCGGTGGCATCACTGTCGGCAATGGATTTGTTCGTGTAGATGTAGTATGTGCCTGGGATGAGTGCAGATGTGTCTGTTATTTCCGTTCCGTTGGAATCGGTTACTACAGTATCGCCGAGGTTGGAGAGTGTGAGGTTCGTGGACTTGGATTTTTGAATCGTAACATCCACGCTTTTTTCTCCGGTGTCTTCATAACCCTCATCAGCAAAAACTTTATAGTAAACTGTATAATCTCCGGCATCCGTTGCTTTCGGAATTTCCTTGCTGTATGTGCCATCTGTGCCGAGTTTATACTGCATTGTGCCGTGTTCGGCCGTGCCAGCAGTAACAAGTTCCTGTGCTTTGCCTGTGTAGGTTAAACCGCTGACTGCTTCCGGAGCAGTAAAATTCACAAAAGCATATTTGGCTTTAAAAATGCAGTCACCATATTTATCATTTGCAGGCTGTCCCACTAGTACCCATGCACGGCTTTTGATAAATTCTTCCTGACTCTGAGTATACAGAGAATCAGTCTCCTCGTTATGAAAAGAAGAATAGCTGTTAGTATACTTTATATACTTTCCTAACATATAATCCATATACGATTCTTCTAATTCACCATAACTTTTATTAAAAGCTTCTTCAGGAAAAGTATTTGTTGCAAAATAACTATATGCGCCCTCAACCATATTTTGCTTTATTTCATCATATGTGTAGGTTTGTCCGATTTCCATATTGGGATACTTTGCGTTTGCAACAATCGCCGTTTGCCCGAAAAGCCCTCCTGTTCCAACGTTTGCAGGCATGTAACCCGCTACAGTAAGCACTGCCAGAATACCGGCGAGCGTTCTCTTAAATACATTATGTCTTGTCATGATTGATTTCCTCCTTAACTTGGTTTTATAATATGAAAGTTATCATACAATTTTAAGTATGTATTTATTGTAACATATTCTAAATTAAAAATCAATTGATTTTTTACAAGAATTATTTTATTGAATCTTGTTTGAATTACACAAAATATGTATAAGATATTAACTGCTTTTTAACAAAAAGTAGATAAATTTTCATGATTGAAATTTTAGCAGGATTTCTTATTACAAACATCTGACACAAACTGCAAAATTAGTGGCTAATCGAAGAGGATGAGTACAAATATTTATGATAAAATAAGTTCCGGATAAAGTTCACGGATTTTCTCTATGAGTTCTAATCCGTCCATGCCTTTCATGATAATATCCAGCAATACTACATCAAAATGCGAATCTTTGATTTTGTTCAGAGCATCTTCACCGCTTACGGAAGTTGTGACAAATACTTTTGTTGCTTTCAGAAGTCCTTTCATAATATTCAGATTCATCTGGTCATCATCTATCAAAAGGATATCAGCATCCGGAGCGATAAACTGCGGAACATAAGCAGTTTTTGCTTTCCATTCTTTATGCTCTGCAAATGCACCCAGCGGAGCAGAATCAATGATTTTCTGAGCAACTGTAAATATAAATTCACTGCCTTCATGATAGACGCTTTCACACCAAAGCTTTCCGTTCATAATTTCTGCAAATCTTCTTGAAATATCAAGTCCCAAGCCAGTTCCCTGAATACCGCTGTTGATTTCCTCGTCCAGTCTTTCGTAAGCCGAAAAGAGCTTGTCCATATCTTCTTCTTTGATACCTGTTCCAGTATCTTTTACAGAAAAACGGATAATTGCTGTTTCGTCGTTCCGTTCGTCCATAGATACACTTAGAATCAATCCGCCTGAAGTGGTATATTTCAAGGCGTTTGTGAGAAAATTCAGGACAATCTGCTTGATTTTTCCTGCATCTCCGTACATGCGCCGGGGCAGAATTTCATCCACAACAACATCAAATGCAAGTTGTTTTTCTTCACTCCGGGCACGTATCATAGAAACGACAGAACGCAGTAAATCCTGCACATCATATTCCTGTTCCACAAGATGCATTTTACCCGATTCGATTTTAGAAATATCAAGCAGGTCATTGATAAGATTTAACAGCGATTCTGAAGCGTCCTGTATATCAAAAGCATAGTTCATCATTGACATAAAATATCCTTGCGGAACGCCTGTTGCATCTTCTCGCATTGCCATTTCATTCATGCCCATAATGGTATTGATGGGTGTGCGGATTTCATGTGACATATTAGCAAGAAATCTGGATTTTGCCGAATTTGCACGTTCTGCTTCCTCCTTTGCCTGACGAATTTCGTAATACTGTCTTGCAATGACTGTAGAATGCATCACTCTCCATACGATAAAGCCAGCTAAAATCGCAAGAAGAACTAAAAGCATAATTCTGATAATCAAAAGTTCGCTGAGTCTTGCCTTTTTTTTAATCTGAAATGTTTCATCCTGTAAGACATCGCCTGTAATTTTATCAATCACATGTAAATGAAGTGTATAATTTCCATAAGGCAGATTGGTATACTCCAATGAAGATAGTTCACTTCTTTTCATTGTGATACCATCATCAGAACCGCTTTCCAGATACATCCGTACTGTTGGATTCAGCATTGTATAATCCATAACAGAGGCAGATATTTGTACACGCCCCCGAGAGGCAGGTATCTGGAATATGCCGTCAGAATCCGGATAGATTCTTTCATCATCACAAAAAACAGATTTTATATCCATCAGAAGCTGTTGATTTTGTTCATAATAATGATTGATATTGACTTTAATCACACCGTTTCTTGCTGGAATATAAAGATTTCCGTCATCATCCTTTGCACTGTAGGAATTTGCTGTGATAGCATATGGAAGACCATTTTCTATCGTGTAAAGGCTGTAATCTGTAATGTTATCGTTCAGCATTTCATCCGCATTGACAGTATAAATACCATACGAAGATAAAATCCATGCGTTATCACTGTCATCAAAATAAATATCATAATTATTATTATATGGGAAAGAAGTGACTGGTGTAATTTTTCCGTCTTTCATGAATTCAATGGAATTGGATGTAACAAGCCAGAATACATTTCTTTTTTCATCCTTTATGATTCTCAGGACAACTTCACTTGTCAGCCCGTCATCCCTGCCGATTTTTTTGATTTCATCTTGTTTAATCCAGTACATACCGTCACCATCAGAACCGGCCATAAAACTTCCGTCATCCAATTCAGCAACAGTCAGAAAAACGGCATTGGTGATACCATCTTCTTTTTCGGCAGTCTGTATTATTTTATCATTTTCAATCACTGCGAGTCCGCCGTTTGTCCCGGCAAAGACAGAGCCGTCCTCAGTGACAGCAACACACCTGACCTGATTATCCGGCAGACCGGTTTCTGTTGTATATGCCCTGATAGTTCCATCCGGAGAAAAGCAGACAAGTCCCACATCATTTGTATAGGTAGCAAACCACAAATTTCCTTTCGTATCTTCTGTAATACAGCGAATTTTTGTCGTTTCAAGATACTCAGTCAATGTATTTTCAATGATTTTTCCATTTTTATTGATAATTCTAAGGCCGTTATCAGTGCCAATATACAGATTATCCTCAAACAGATAAACGGCATTTGACACCTCTCCTGCAAGTCCGGCTCGATTTGTAACATCTACGAAATTATTCGTGACAATCTTCATCACTCCTTGCGTAGATGAAGCAATCCACAGATTTCCCTGATAATCAGACGTCGTCATTTCAAGACCGCTGTCCATAGGAAGATTATCCAGCATATGAAATTGATGATTTTCATCCAGATAGTCTGCTGTACTGGTAGACGATACCCAGACTCTGTCACAATCATAACTCAGCCAATGAACACTGCCATTCAGTTC
>SVNI01000096.1 GCA_015066975.1 Ruminococcus sp.
AACCGCTTTGTCTTTTCATAGTAATTCATTTTATCACCCTATATTATCATACAATTTTTCTATCTTTTTGTCAAGTTATTTCTTCTTGGTTTTAGTTTCCGAGGAAGTCTAATAGTTTGGATAAAAGAGATAGGCGACATGCTATTGTTGAAATTGAATGTATGCTTGAAGATGATTATAAGTTAAAAAAAACAATGAATAGCCACATTATCAATGCTTTCGGAAACAATATCATCATTAACAACGCAGCAAAGTATATTCTTGGCAATATGATTCTTTGCGAGTTTATTGTTGTCTTTCTTTTTGCATTCAGTTGCTATGCGTGCATTTTCGACTTTTTTAAAATATCATTAAGCGAACTAACATCTCAGTTTTTCAATCCTGATTCTGTTGTAACAGAAGTATCAGATGCGGTCTTTTTCTGGATTGGAGCGTTTTGCATGTTTGTCATATTGTATTCAAATCAATCTGGAAAAGCAACACAAACAATTTTCTCAATAGTGCTTTTAATCATTGTTCTTATTGCAAGAGCATTGACAAATAGCCTCACAATAGACAAAATGGATATTTCTATCATACCTATGGGCATTACAGTTATACCAATATTATTGTTAATTTTATTTTCAAAAATAGACACTAAAGGCAAATAGAAAATTATACATATCGTATAAAAATAATATAGAAACAAGTTTCCATATCATCATGATTTAGTTTCCATATTATTTTCAGCATTTTTGGAAGACTTTATTGTGTTGTCCGTTTAAGAAATACTTTAAATTTTAAATCCTTTAAAGTAAGAAAAATAGCCATTTTAAAATATACTGAAATTTTTAAAACGCTTTTTGAAAGCAGTTTTAAAGGCATTTAAACGGATTTTATAAAAAATAAAAATCGCTCTGGATTTTACCATTTTTGGTATCCAAAGCGATTTTTATTTTTACATGTTAAATATTTTAATTTTATATTTTTGCATTTTTTCTCACTTCAATTTCACGCTTTTTCGGCACTTTTGCGGTTTTTCTCACCTTTTAACGGGTTTTCACGGTTTTTCTCATTTTTTGCATTTTGCGTGTCAGTTTACATATGCGTCAGCCCATTCCTGTCAAACCTTATCGTTCTTTTCAGAGTCCTCTTTGTTCTCATCAGCGGAAAGTTACTTCTCCTAAATATCCTATTTGATTTCCTTAAGTTGTTGGCATTGTTTCGGGTGAAAGCTACCAGCTGCGGCAGTCTATGAAACGTCAGAAAACTGTTTCAGGGAAAAATTGAAAAATCTCTATATCATGGGATTTTTCCAAAAAGAGCTTCAAAAGTGCATAACGGTAGCTTCCTCAGAATCTTTTTCTGCTATGCCACAGATTCTGATTTTGAACCAATTTTTGTGCTAAATTGCTTATGCACTTTTTCGTGCGCTTTTTATGCACTTTCTACTTGACAAACACACAGGTGAAAGAATATGTACTAAGCAATGATTTTTCAGAAAGCGATAAAGAATATGTAAACCATCGCGTTGATGAAATTTTCGAAAATTTAGAAACCTTCTGGAACGAAATTCCGGATATACAAGAATTGGATATGGGATAAATTCTGATTTATCAAGAAATAATTTCTGAATTTTCACAAAAATACTGCACCGCTATGGGCGAACGGTGCAGTTGGGATAGCACTCCTGTGAGCGGAATACTTCTATAGATTATCTGCTTCCCATCGAAGCCGTATAGACTTTTTCAATCAGGGTGAGCGCACCTCTGTAACCGATGTAGCTCCTGTTGAGTACGACTTCATTGGAAGATGGTGTGGAAGTTTCTATCAATGTGAGATTCTTTTCTACTGAAATCTGCTTTTCCCACGAACTTCCAAAAATGACACCGATTTCACTGCCGAAATCCGTTTCCTGCAAGGCCTGTTCTATCCAGTAGCCGTCTTCTTCAAAATCGGGTTCAAGAGAAAAACCGTCTTCAGTGAGATTCTGATATACCTCCCGAATGCTGTCACGATATTTTTCCGGCGGATTATCTGTAATAATCGCTTTGAGCGGAACAAGTCCCAGCTGGTCAGTCAGAAATTTAGTAAATGCTGTATTATAGGCACTGTCCCCCACAACCGCGAATTTGGATGGCAGTCCGAACCAGTATTGTGAAAAGAAACTTGCAAAATGTTCGATATAATCATAATACTGTTTTGCTTCTTCGGCAATGAATTTTTCTGATTTTGTCTTGTCGATGCCTGCGAATTCCACCACACGGCGCACAAAATCAGAAGTCGCTTCTTCTCCGATGGGAATCACCGGAATGTGCAGATATGGCTGATGATATTTTTCCTCAAGATGCTGTACTGTTTTCAGACCGACCCACGGAGAAATCAGCAGATTGAACTTAGCTTTCGGAATATTCTTCCAGCTTTCTGTTCCTTTGCTCAGAGAGCCGAACAGAATATTGACTTCAAAGCCAGCACCTTCCAGAATCCGCTTGATTTCGAGATAATCACCGCGCCAGAAAGAATTGAAATACGGTGTTTCAAACCAGAGATTCACAAGTTTTCTGCGTTTTCTGCCTTTATATTCGCCGACAAACTGGTCAATAATCGCGATGGAAACTTCTTCGTGTCCGAACAGGTTATTTCCCTTGAATCCGGCCGTTCCGGCACTTACAATAGAATAGCCCTGATTTCTGTATTTCTTGACGACAGCATCGACATCATCGCCGACGAGTTCGCCGGAACATCCTGTCAGGACGACAAACAAATCGCCTTTCATGATTTTGACAGTAGATTTAATCAGCGCATCGAGTTTTTTCGCACCGCCGAATACGACTTCATTTTCTCCCCAGTTAACGCTGGGGATATTTCCTGCTCCAGGATAAGCAGTGCCCTGTGATGCGCTTGTGACGATACCGGCTTGTTTTCCGACACATCCAGGACCGCAATTGGCTATCGGAACTGCTCCAGGAATCGCCGCTACGGAAAATACCGCACCAATAGCACAGCCATAACGCGGATGCGTGATAGTATTTGTTTTTCTGATAGTATTAGTCATGGCTGTTCTCTCCTTTTGTTTCCTCTGTTTCATCAAGAAGCTCCGGATGTTTCGCAAGAATAAACGGGTCTTCCTGATTGAGCCACCAGTCTGTATAGCCTAGTTCTGTATGCCGTGCAAGAATCCGGTCAAAGCGTTTCCGAGCGATGATGTTCAGAATGATATTGCCCGTTCTGATAATGCCGTCATATCCGATGGGAATGCTTTCATCCCCCATAGCTAGTGACGGAATACCGAGTTTCGCGGCAATCGTGGCGAGTCCGCCGTGACGGATGATAACAAAATCCGCTCTGGAGCGTTTCAGAATTGCCGGAAGCTGGAACGGCTGGGTCTTGCTGACCGTAAAATACGGAATATCACCATAAGTATCGACTAAAAATTTGAGTGTATTCTGTCTTTCCTGACCGCTGTCATAAACAGGGTCATGATGAAAGACAATAGAACCATCCACACCGATACCGAGTTCTTTCAGTACAGCAGTCAAGCCATGTGCATAAGCTGAACCGGTCATAACAAATCCGTATAAGCCTTTCAGTTTTTCGCGGAGTGCATCGAGTGCCGGCTGAATGCGCTGATGTTCGCTTTCGATATAATCTTCTACAATATCTTCCTTGCCGACTACTCTGGCAATGGCGCGAAGCCATTCATCGGTTGCGGCGATGCCGTAAGGCTGAGGAGCATTTATCTGCGGAACGCCGAAATGTTCTTCCAGAGCCGTTGCCATATACGAACCGAGTGTATGGCAGAAGGTGGTAGTTGCGGCGGCTTCACTTGCCTGTTTGAGTTCATCATAACTTGCCATATCCACCAGATAATTGACACGCAGTCCGAGCGGTTTCAGAATATCACTGAAATAATCCGTTCCCCATAACTGCACGATATTGATTAAATCTTCCTGTTTTTTCTGGGGATGCTTTTCCACAATGCTCCGGAGGATGCCGTGCTGTGAAATATCGAATCCGGTGCTCCAGTGCTTGGAACGGAAACCCTCGCAGTGCAGAGGGATGACCTCAATGCCGAGTTCTTCCTGAAGTTCATCCGCGATACTGTCAATATCTTCTCCGATAATCGCTGTGGAGCAAGCCATTGAGATGAAAATTGCCTTTGGAGAATATCTGTAATACGCATCACGGATAGTCTGTCTTAACTTGTCACTTGCGCCGAAAACCATATCTTTTTCAAGCAGATTGGTGCTCAAAATGCTGATTGTCTGGGGCTGTTTGTGCCGTCTGGTAAGACCGATATTCATGGAAATATTTAATCCGTGCTGCTGTGCAGAACATCCGATAGGCGAATGTTCTACTAAAATGCAGTCTGTCAGATTACCAATCTGGCAGGCAACCATTGCATGAGCGCAGGTTGTCTCCTGACTGAACGGCATATTCAGTTCGCAGAGCTGGCAGGCACGGCCGCGTTTTCCGCAGCATTTCTGATTCTTTTCTGCACTTCTTTCTTCATAATCGGAAGCTTTTGTCAGTTCCAGAGCCGTTCCGTCCCATGATGTGATTGTACCGAGTCTCATTTCGCGGTTATCACACTCGGACATGGATAAATTAATTTTTCTAGTTGATATCATAAATTCTGACCACCTTTATTATATATTTTTTATATTTATGAATTTTTCCATCTGAGGAAATATCTCTGCAATGCTGTGGAAAGCACCGAAATCAGACAGATGATAATCCCCAGAATGATGATGCCGAGAATCACGCGCGGATAATCTCCGAATTTCGCATAATACTGCACATAATAGCCGATACCGGACTGACCGCCTATCATTTCAGCAGAAGTCAGCATCAGAAAAGAAACGCCTAATCCCTGCGCCGCTCCGGCGAAGATGTTCGGCAGTGCGGAAGGGATAATTACATGCAGTAACAGAGAAACCGTTCCGACACTTAAAGATTTTGCCGTATCGAGAATGCCCTTTTCCACGCTGGAAACGCCTGCTATCGTGCCTTTCATGATAGGCCAGTATGCTGACAGAAAGATAATAAATTTAGAAACCGTATCAAATGACGGAAGAAGGGCTATCGAATACGGAACAAATACAATCGGCGGAATCGCGCCTGCAAAGTTCACGATATGCGTTGCTGTCGGACGCACCTGCTGAAACGAGCCCAGTATGACTCCCATAGGCACTCCCAGCAGAAGCGCGTAAATATAGCCTGTGAATACGGTTTTGAGCGAGCTGACTGCGCCTTCTGAAAGCTTGCTGGTATCTTTTACGAGATACCAGACAACTTCCCCCGGAGCTGGAAAAATCAGCGGGTCGAGTATCTGCGTTTTCGGTGCGAGAATTGTCCATGCTGAAATAACAACATAAATCACGGACAGGATATTTCCGAAATCTCTCAGAAAATCTTCTTTTTTCGAGAATGCCGAAAACAGAAGAAATGTTACTTCAGCAATAAAAACCGTTACGAGCAGATAAGGTTTGTATTCCTCAGCCCCCGTTTGCGAGGGGAGAAACTGAATCAGCAGCAAAACTGCGAATAGCAGGTGCGTGATTCTCAGAAACCGTTTTCTGAATGTCATGATTTGCCTCCTGTTCTGCATCATAGAAGGAAAGAACAATTTCTTTCCGGAAATTTCTGTATTCTTCGGTATCGGTCAGATTTTCGCGGATTCTGGGACGTGCAAAGGGAACTCTGATATCCTTGTAAATCCGTCCGGGATTCGGCTGCATGATGATGATTCTGTCAGATAAGAAAATAGATTCATCCACATCATGGGTAACGAAAATCACAGTTTTCTTTTCTGATTCGTTCCGCCAGAGCGACAGAAGCAAATCTTGCAGAGATGCTCTTGTTTTGGTATCCAGTGCGCCGAACGGTTCATCCATAAGCAGAATTTCTGTATTGGTAGCAAGTGCTCTTGCAATGGCAACTCTCTGCTGCTGACCGCCGGAAAGCTGAAGCGGATATTTATTCCGGAATTCTGTCAGACCGACTTTTTCAACAAATTCATCAGCGATTTCCAGACGCTGTGCCTTGTTCAGTTCCGGACGAAGCTGCTGTACACCGAATGCGACATTCTTTCTGACCGTCATCCACGGAAAAAGCGAATAGTTCTGGAAAACGATACTTCTGTCTTTGCCTGTTCCGGTGATTTCCTGACCGCTGATTCTGATACTGCCTCCGGAGGGTTTCCGCAAGCCGTCGATAATTGTCAGAAGGGTGCTTTTTCCGCATCCGCTTGCGCCGAGCAGACTGACGAATTCGCCTTTTTCTATGTCAAGATTCACGCTCTGAAGGGCAGTGAATCTTGTATTTTTAATCCCATATTCCATGGAAAGGTTTCTGATTTCAATTTTGCTCATGATTCCGAACCTCCTGTATAATTCCAGTCATCATCATAAATATCGAAATAATCTTCACGGGTATAATTGATATTATACTCATCATAGTGAACAAGCATATCCTGCCAGAACTGCTCATCCGGTTCTTCAGCGGCGATTTCATCCAACGCCTGCTTGTATAAATCGGTATTGATTGCAGATTCCAAATCGAATTCTTCGATATAACCGCCTCTGAGCAGTGCATCATACCATACCCAGATAGCTTTTGTTTCCGGGTCAGGCGTGGAGCTGATATACTTGCCGTAAGTTTCACCGCGGATAATATCAATATCAGTATCGCAATACTGTGCAATATCAATACATGTCTGTTCTTCGTTCTCCTGATAGAATTTATAAGCCTTGATAAGTGCTTTCAGATAAGCAACATATCGTTCCGGATGTTCTTCAATCAGGGCTTTGGAAGCCAGATTACGGCAGCACGGATGGTCTTGGAACGGCTCATTCTGTCCGGAATAGTCCAGAAGCACATAGCCTTTCTGTTCTGCAATGGCTCTGAACGGGGTATAAACTGAAACAGCATCAATATCCTTATTCAGAAGCGTTTCCAGACCGGCACTTGACATTGTTTCAAAATAAACATCTTTGCCGATTTCCCAGCCGAGATTATGTTCAAACACATAGCGATAGATAATATCTGTAATGCCCTTGTCAACATTGGCGATGGTTTTTCCTCTGAGCAGTTCCAGACTGTAATCTTCTGGGTCAATGCCTTCTACCAGTTCGGGCTTGACGACAAGTGCATGACCTTCTTTCATGATACCGCCGATAATCTGGAGATTTGCGCCCTGCTGAATATAGGAAATACTGGAAGTACTTCCGATAGCGGCGGCATCCAGCTTGCCGGATTCTACGGCCATGACAACATCACTGTTGCCGTCAAAGTTGGAAAGCGAAACATCAAGGCCGTAATCCTCGAAGAAGCCTTCTTCCTTAGCGACAAAATACAGCAGATGTCCTGTTGAGGGCAGATAGCCCAGACTGAACGGAATCAGTTCATCAGGCTTTTTATTTTCAGCAGAATTATCTGCATTATTTGTATTTTCCGCGCTACTTGCATTGCCAGCCATTTCCTGTGAATTCTGTGTTGCCTGTGTATTGTTTGCGCAGCTTGTCAGAAGCAGTGCGCTGATTACCGAAGCCGTCAGCAGACTGAACTGTCTTGTACATAAATTTCTGAAACTCATCTTTCTCTCCTCCAAAATATGTGAAGCTAATTTTAATTATGATTCTTTAATGTGTTATGCATTGCTGCACATACTGTAGGGACATCGGCTCTCTGCTGCCAGAATGCTAAAAATTGGCAGAAGCAGAGCCGGAATCCGATTATCAGCAGAAGTTCTCATCTCTGCTTTCCTCCTCTCTTGTTTGGGTATGTGCTTATTATAGCACGCTTTTCCGCGTTTGTCCAATACAGATTTCTAAGGAGAATTTATCAGATTTTCTTAGACTTATGCATTTTGATAATAATCAGTTATCACGGAAATACATAAAAAGAGAACATAAGTAACTGTGCAAAAATAAATCAGTCATTAGGCGATTGCAAAATGCAGAGCCAAGATAGTAAAAGGAAGTGATGAAAGAAATATGAGAATGAAAGATTAATTT
>SVNI01000097.1 GCA_015066975.1 Ruminococcus sp.
TATATTATCATACAATTTTTCTATCTTTTTGTCAAGTTGTTTCTTCTTGGTTTTAGTTTCCGAGGAAGTCTATTATAACAGATTTTGGCGGCTTTTTCTATTCTTTTTTCATCGAACTCACGTTGGTTATCTGACACCGGAAGCAAGTTCCAGCAGAACCGCTCTGTTACAAATATGATTGGTACTATGATAAAACAAAAAATTACAGAGTACGAACAGGAACACGGCGAAATTGTTGTCACCGATGAAGAAATTGGTCTGGAATGAAAATCAGCACAGTGACGAATCTCATCACTGTGCTGATTTTTTACAGAATAAAGCAGATTAAGCCGGAACATCCTTCATTAATGATTCGTTCCAGAGTTTCCTGCAATTTCATCCGGGCTTCTACAGGCATCTTGAACAGTTTGTTATGCAGGCCTTCGTTGACAAGCTCATGAAGCGACTTCCCGAAAATATTGGAACTCCAAATTTTTGCCGGGTCTTCTTCAAAACCCTGTAATAAGTACATTACAAGTTCTTCGCTCTGCTTTTCACTGCCGACAATCGGGCTGACAGTCGTATTGATTCCGGCTTTCATCATGTGGATAGAGGGCGCAGAAGCTTTCAGGCGAACACCGTATTTTCCGCCCTGTTTGATGATTTCCGGTTCTTCGAGACTTAATTCTTCCATTGTCGGCATCACAATGCCATATCCAGTGGCCTCTACTTCTTTGAGCGCAGGCTCTAACCGGGCATAAGCTTTTCTGACTTCGCACAGCTCCCGGAGAATTTCAAGCAGTGCGCCTTCGTCTGGAATTTCCAGCCCTGTTGATTCGCTCAGAATATTGAAAAATAACGAATGGTCAAGCGTGACGGTAATCGTGACAGAACCATTTCCGAGGTCGATTTCAGAGCTTTCTGCATGGAGAATATATTGACAGTCACAGATAGGCTTTGCCAGTGCGGAAGCTTCCTTGACTGTGACGAGATTTCGGGCAGCATCCCGGATAGCCGAAAAAACTTCCTGCTTGACCGGATGTCCTTTTTCCAGCATGGAAATCCAGCCCGGCATGGCAAAATTGACTTCCCTTACCGGAAACGCATACAGCAGAGCTGTCAGAATCTGCTGAATATCCTGTTCCTGTAACTGGGTACAGCTTACCGGAAGCACCGCCGTATGATACATTTCCTGCATCTGGAGCGCAAGGGCTTTTGCTTCTTCAGTATCGGGGTCAACGCAGTTCAGCAGGATGATAAACGGCTTGCCGAGTTCCTGCAATTCCTTGATGACTCGTTCTTCACATTCGGCATATTCACTTCTGGGAATATCCGAAATACTTCCGTCTGTCGTGACGACAAGTCCGATAGTAGCATGTTCCGTGATGACTTTCTGTGTGCCGATTTCGGCAGCCATATTGAACGGAATTTCTTCGTCAAACCAAGGTGTCATGACCATGCGCGGCATTTCGTTTTCGATATAGCCCAGAGAACTGGGGACAATATAGCCTACGCAGTCAATCATTCTTGTGCGGAATTTTGCGCCGTCCTGTAAATGTACTGTGACGGCTTCTTCCGGAATGAATTTCGGTTCGGTCGTCATGATAGTTTTTCCGGCGGCAGACTGCGGAAGTTCATCCACGGCCCGTTCTTTCTTGTAATCGCTTTCGATATTGGGAATCACAAGCGTTTCCATGAATTTTTTAATCAAAGTTGACTTGCCTGTCCGGACAGGGCCTACTACGCCGATATAGATATCACCACCGGTGCGCTGTGCAATATCGCTGTAAATATCTTTCATGCAGAATCCTCCTGTTTAACTGATAATAGGAATTAACAGCATTTGATTTTCAGATAACTGCTCCTGAGCGAGTTCATTTTCTTCAAGAATGGCTTCTACACTGGTGTGACAGCGTTTTGCAATCTCCCACACGTTTTCCTGCGCCTTGCCGAAATACAGCCGGAGAGCGAAATTATCCTGAAATTTTTCGTCTTCCTGAATCTGCATATCAGAAAGTGCTTCGGTTTCCGTGCAGTGAATGACAGTCCCTTCCATCCGGAGTTCAGTCTTGAGGGTAACTTCTGATGAACCGGAAAGCGTATAGGAACAGTTTTCAGCCGAAGCGCGGAGCTGAATGATATCTGCCGGAGAAAGATTCTGGACGGGAAAACGGTGTTCAAAAGGTTCTTCCTTTTCAAGCAGACGGGGCATTCCGGAGCTTTCCCGGACGAGAACATAACAGCAGAGCATTCCGCTGATGCAAATTTCAGTATTTTCGATAACCGTTGTCAGATTCCGGATTTCGCACCATGCATCATAAACACAGTCAAGTTCTGAATCTGTGCAGTTTAATTTTGCATTGCAAACGAGCATTTCTGAAAAGCTGACAGGTGCGCTGTTGGTCAGAAGACGGATATTCTGCACTGTACAGGGATGTTCTGTCGAAAAGGCATCACAGACAAGCGATTCTGAAGCCATCCGGAATGCCGTGCAGGAAAGCCGGAGTTCTGCTTCACAGCGCAGAGTCCGGATATCGCCGTTTTCGTCTGTGACCGGCTTCAAATCGCAGGAAGCAACAGAACATATTACTTCGCAGTCGTCCTGTTCTTCAATGCCGTCAAGGTCAATTATCTGACTGTAAGGAATTCGGAAGGACATAGGCTCTAAACTGCCGTCACCGTCTTTTTCACAGGCATAGAGTATCTGAATTTGCAGACTGCCCTGTGCCATGAGCTTTCCGGAGATAAGCTTGTGACTCTGTTCTACAGGAATGGCTTCACAGCGGATAACCTGAAGCAGAGGCGGTTTGGATGTGCCGAGTTCCAGTTCTTCGGAAAGTATGACATGATTTGTTGTATGCATCCGTTTGGCCTGATAGCGGAACGGCTGTTTTCTGAGCTGGATATTTTTCGCGAAAATATCGCAGACAGCTTCCTGCTGACGGACATTGCTGGTTCTGATGCGCACAGTCACAGCACCTTTCACATCCAGTCTTCTTCGGCTGACTGCTCTGCAATTGACATAATCCGTGACAGGAAGAATTTCTGTAATGCAGTTTTCGCCGTCGGGGAGTTCAGCTGTTCTGGAAAAATGCAGTGTCTGGGTCACGCATTGCAGAATATGGCTGTTCTCACTGCAATACAGAATTCTGATTTCGGCAGATAATTCATAAGATAATCTGTTATCGCTGACGGATTCGCTGACAACAGAGGGTGTGACAAAGCACTTGATTAATTTGCAGACATCTGGATAGTAATCCGGAAGGACATAATCTAGTTCAACGCTCTGTTCCTGCACGGATGTGCCGGAAGATTCGACGGCGGAAACTACCGCCCGGTTCATTCGCAGTTCCATAGAAATTGCAAAACCTCCTTGATTTCACTGTTACTGCATTCTATGCAGGGAATGTCCGGAGTATGACTGCACAGAATCTGCTTGACAGACAGAATATCCTGTGATATAATAGCTTTATAATATCACAGGAGGGAATTATCATGGACGAAATCTGGAAAACGCTTTATCAGTCAGCAAAATCCGTACAGAAAGCAAGAACTATCTCAGATTATGTACAGGCCGGTCAGGTCGCGTCGGCGGTGCTTTCGGCATCCGGGAAAATTTATACAGGTGTCTGCATTGATACCTGCTCTGCACTGGGCATCTGTGCCGAACGGAATGCCATCTTCCGGATGATTACTGCCGGAGAAGATAAAATCGAAAAAGTGCTCGCTCTCATGCCGGACGGCAAGACAGGCGCACCCTGCGGAGCTTGCCGTGAACTGATGGTTCAGCTCATGCCCGGAAGCTATCAGAAAATTCAAATCATGCTGGATTACGAAAAACAGAAGATTATCGAATTAGGACAGCTTACCCCGGAATGGTGGATAACATAAAAAATCTCCCTTCACGGGAGATTTTTTCATGTTTCATCATCTTTATGGGAAAGGCGTTCGATTGCATTTGTATTCAGCCGGGCAGTCAGTTTCAGTCTGTCGACTTCCTGACGGAGGGCTTCCACTTCCGCCTGAAAACTGTCTTTTGTTTCGAGCTGATGCTTCAGGCTGTCTGCTTCGGCCTTGCATTGATTCAGCTTTAAGATATATTTCACCTGTTCTTCTTTGAGTTTGGCGATTTCTTCCTGTGCCTCTTTGAGATGATGTGTCAGCATGTTGGTCTGCAACTGCATAATACGCATTTCTTTAAGAATTTCGGCATTGAGCTGATTCTGTGCTGTACCGAAACTTTCAAGCTCCTGTCCGGTTTTGCCGATACCCTGTACAGATTCATATGTTTTGGAATTCAAGATAATTCACTCCTCTGGTTGACATTCCGGCAGGCTTCTGTTTCTGATAGCTGTCAGAAGTTTCATAATTTTATTTTAGCACATAATTCACAGCCTGTCAAGTACCAGTTTCAGGGGGCAAAACAGGCAATAATACCTTCTGTCAGGCCATCGCAGATTTTTTCCTGATATTCGGGAGTATTCAGAAGAATGTCTTCTTCCGGATTGCTCATGAATCCGCATTCAACCATCATGCAGGGGACTTCTGACCAGTTCTGGCCGGTGTAGTTGTCATTCTGGATGATGCCGTTGGCTTTTGCACTCATGATGCCGGAAGCTATCGGCAGGATGATTTCAGCGTAATGATAGCTTTGGTCTGCAATGGAATTGGATTCGCTGACATAGAGTGCAAGGCCGTGGGCATTTGGGTCATCAGCGGAATCACAGTGAATTCTGAGTGCCAAATCGACACCGTATTCATTCATCATGATAGCACGTTCCTGATTGGAGATATCTACATCATGTGTTTCACGGGTCATATAGACAGTTGCGCCCTGTGCTTCCAGCTTATCGCGGAGAAGCAGGGAAATTTCCAGATTTGTGACATATTCCGGAATGCTTGTGGCTGTGCCGTCAGTACCGCTGTTGACTTTATATTTTGTTTCGGAACTGCCAGGGGCGACAGCTTCCATATCGTAGTTGGCATTTTGCTGATGGCCGGGGTCAATGCCGATTTTAATGCCGGATAAAGGTCTTTCTGTAACGGGTTCTGCTGTGATTACTTCTGATGTTCCGGGGAGAGTATCCGCAGTCAGTACTTCAGAAACCAGATTATCATTCATAGTATTTTCAGAAGGCCGTGATGCTCCTCATGATAATACATTGACCGCAAGGTCACACAGAAAGGACAAGCCTATGGAAACAGCCGCACAGTGAATCAAACCAATAATAGTCCGAAATCACTGTCGCGGCTGGAAATCTATCGTCAGACACGAAATGCGCTGAATGTGTGAATAAGTAATGGGCTGACATCGAAATCAGCCCATTTGCCCTTATGTTGTATGTTTATGAATCAGGTCTCTTGCACGTATTTCGGATTTATCGTACTTGATTTCAAAGTAGTCGAGTATGCATTTCATATCATCCTGCATGGATAAGAAGACATCAAGCAACCGTTCTTTTTTATCGTCGGTCTGCCATTCTTTTAGCCCCATGTAGTAGAACATCTTGCTGTCATCGTTGATAAAAAAAGGAACAATACCATTTGCAAGACACATTTTCAATGCGAGCAATCTGCCTACACGACCGTTCCCGTCGTAAAACGGATGGATTTTTTCGAATCTTGCGTGAAATTCGGCAACATCAAAAAGATCAATGGTGTCTCTTTTCGCAAAGTCACAAACCAGTGCCGCCATATAAGAAGCAACTTCTCGTGGATGAACAGTCTGGATCTGACCAACGTCATTGGGGTATTTCTTATATTCTCCGATCACGATGTCATCTTCATCATCATCAACAGGCAGTCCGTTTTTTAGAAGAAAATGAAGGCACTTGACATATTCTTCGGTTATAGGTTCATGAACGGTATCAAGAATATAGTCGAAGCACTTAAAATGATTCGCAGTTTCTATAATATCATCAACATGAGCAACGCCGTCCACAGTGTGCGTTTCAAAAATATAACGAGTCTGGTCGTGAGTAAGACGGCTGCCTTCGATATGATTCGAGTTGTATGCAAAATCCACTTGCATTTTATGGTAGAAGCCGCCAGAAACCTTTCGTTTCTTTTCGTGCAGGAGTGTGTTTAAAACTGTTCTTGGCTGTGCCATACGACATACCTCCTTTTGGATGCTCTACTCCTATTATAAGCTATATCTTTGAAAAAGTCAACAAGGGAGAATGACATCAGCCGCACATTGAATCAGACCAATAATAATCTGAAATCGCTGTCACGGCTGGAAATCTATCGTCAGACGCGGAATGCGCTTAATGTGTGAGTATATGGGGCGGGAGCAATCTTGCTCTACAACTGTGAGGGCGACAACAGTTCCGGTCACACTGAATATCCGTGAATCCGGCTTTGAGGGTGATGAACCGCCTATCCCACCGACACCAGATCTGTATACACAGCTTCTGAAACGCATCGAGGATGCGGAGCACGGTCTTGACGGAAAATCCGCCTATGAGATCGCAGTGGAGCATGGATTTGTGGGTACAGAGGAAGAGTGGCTGGCATCTCTGCACGGTAAGGACGGCGAGACACCGGACATGTCCGAGTATCCGAAAAGTAACTGAAGAAAAATATCTGAATTCTAACAGTGTATGTAAAGGACTGGAGAAACTGCGAAAGGAATATCCTGACGAATTCATTTATGTAATTCTGGACAATGCTGCTTATCAAAAGTGTAAAAAAGTAAAACATTGTGCAGAATCCTTCAATATCAATCTGGTTTTTCTTCCTCCCTATTCTCCAAACTTAAACCTGATTGAACGGCTATGGAAATTCCTGCGCAAAAAAATCATGGCAAACAAATATTACTGCACTTTTTCAGTATTATTTCTTGAGTGCTTTGATTCCACTCTTTCTGGTTAGTTTTACATTAGAGGATAGTATATCTGATAAGTCAGTTTCAGGCGGAAACGCAGAAGGTCACGCAGATGCCGGATATCCGGCGGAGGGATAAAGCTTGGTTTCACCATATCGCACATGAACAGGTCACATATCCACTTGGCATCTTTGCGGTCAGTTTTGTTTCCTTTCTGCGGCTTGGTATACTTCGGATGCGCCAGAACAACATAACAGCTCTGTTCCAGCACATTGAAAACAGGAATCCAGTATTTTCCAGATGATTCCATACACACTTCGGTGCAGGAATACTTTGCAAGCCAGTCAGCCAGTTCTTTCAGTCCTTTTGAGAAAGAGGAAAAGCGAGCCTGCTTGTATTCGGTACGTCCATGTGTGTCAGTGATTCCAATACAGGCATAAATCCATGTTTTGTGAACATCCAGTCCACAGCAATTCTTCCGAAAAATCTTGAATGCCATTGTCATTCCTCCTCAAATAAATTGTGAGAGATACGGCATTGACTGGCTCTCCGGCAAAATCGAGTCGATTTGAAAGAGATAAGTTTACGGGCTTTGAAATTGCGCCATTCATTGATGCCTTAACGGAGAAGCGAACCATATAAAGATGCGAGGTCGCCGCTATACAGCCCCGTCACTCACCTCCACGGTTTCTGTAGTTGACCGTACCTCTCAATTACATTATATCACAAATATCACTACAGTGAAAGCACCGTTTTCATAACCCCATTGGTGCCTTTCGCAGAAAGGCGGATTATAAAGATGATAATAATTCAGTCAACTTTTCAAAGGTATTATGTTCGCATTCAAATCTCATTTGAGAGTTAAAGAAATTGTCAATTTGATAATGTGCGTTTTTGATAGTTGTATCCCAGGCGAAATTGTCTGAGAAAAAAGCAATGTTTTCAACTTGTGCATTATTTGCATTCAAAAGTCGAATAAAAGGAATTTTCCTAAATTCGGTGTAAGCGTAAAATAAAATAACGTGAGTTCGATGGAAAAAATCAGTCAACAAGGCATAAAATACCATTAGGTATATCAGAAACGGCACAGATAGAAGGCTTTTTGGGTAAAAGAGAATAAGCAGCCAGTGCAGATACAAG
>SVNI01000098.1 GCA_015066975.1 Ruminococcus sp.
TTACATTATAACTCTTTTGGAGTCGGTTGTCTTTACTTTTTGTGCATTTTTTTCAGTTGCTCATTTATAGTTCATATTTGTAAATAACACCCGAAAGCACTTGCATTTTCGCAGTATCATGATTAAAATAAAACTAAAAGAGAGGGAAAAGCAATGAAATTTATACATGATTATGAAGCGTATTGTAAACATCTGGAAACACATCTGAAAAAATATCATCTGACCTTATTTCCGACCGCACAGAAATTTATAGAAGATAATTATACTGTTTTTTATCATGGCCAATACGCTGTGATGATAAATTCATTTTTAGATGATTATAATCAAATAAAATTACTGATGAATGGAAAAAGTCTTTCTGCCATCAGTGAAAAACTATCTGCCGATATTGGAGAAATGATTTTTCCTGCTGTTAGGGTTTACATTTATCATACATTAATAAGATTTATTTTCATTTCTGAAAGCGGAAAATTTTATCTTGACAACGGACAGTATCTGGATGATGACTATCACAGAATCATAGACGGTATTTTTTCTGAAACGCTGAAAATTCCGATTCTGGTATGTGACAGAATTCTGACTTCTTTACAGCGTCACGGCTGGAATCAAAACAGAAAACTGGATATTTCGGAAATCAGGAAACAATATCATTTATGGAAATATGAAATGTTTCCTTCTGCTGTGGCTTTCTTTGAGGAAATCCCCTGCTCAGAGTATCATTCATGGTTTGAAAGTGAGGGGTATCGTGATATTCTGATTAAACCTGCTAATATTTGTGATAAAAGGATTGCTGAAAATTATCTCTGTATCGGCTATGGATGTGAACGTGCATTTTTTATCGGCGAAAGCGGAAGATTTTATGCCAGAATTTTCAGCAGTTTGTTGGAATTTCCCACAATGTATGAATTCTTTACATGGGCATTTGAATATTAATACTAAAAATAAGCTCACTCCTGCAAGTGAGCTTATTTTTTAAAGAATTGTGATTTCCTGTTTGGAGATATCGAAATATTGTTCTAAAATCGCGATATAATAGCGGAATACGACTTTATCGTTATAATACATGACATCGCCCTGTTCCGGAATGCCCAGCGTTGCAAGGTCATCGTCCGTGAGGTCAGCAAGCTTTACGGTCTTGAAATCTTCGATAGTAATGCCAAGCTTTGTTTTGTCTTTATCGCTGAGTTCATCAAGCTTGAGTTCTGTTTTGTCTGTATCAAGAACTTCCTGTTCTTTTGCGCCGAGCGCGATAACAGTTTGATGATAATCTACCTGTTTCATAGAAATCACATCGCCGTTATTGAAAGTTACCTGATAGGCATCTCTGCCGAGCATGTCCATCTGGCTGTCTGTGAGTGTAACCTCGATATTTTCAGAGATAGCTTCCAGTTCTTCGGTAATTTCCTGACGCGTTTTGGTCTCCCATGTGATTTGAATATCTTCCGGTTCTCTGAGCGGACGTTCCATCACGACATCATGAGAAAGACCGCGGATTTTAAACCAGAACAGACGGTAGTAGACTTTATCCATGGTGTTGCTCTCTACGCTGACTTTCGTACTGCCGTTGGAGCTGTCTGTGGTATTGGAGACTTCATAGCGATACAGGCCGGACGGCGAAACACCCTCCTGTACGAGTGTCGTCACAGTAGACGGCGCAAACATGGAAGTAACTACAAAATAAACCAGCGCACCGAGTAAGTAAATCAGCAGAAAGATTGTACCCCACACGGTTTTTGCAGTTTCTCCGAATCCTGACAGAAAGAAAATCAACAGCGAAACCGCCAGCATCGGCGCAAGCACTGCCCATTGTCCGAAGTAAATCATAATAGGAAAGACCATTACGGGCAGCATAATCAAACTGCATAGTTTCGTCAGAAATTGTTTTCGTGTATACAGCATGACTGCCGCCGCCAGAACGGAAATTCCTGTGACAATCATGCAGGCTTTGGCAGTATCGATTAATACCAGCTTATAGAAAATAGAATGATAGGCAAAAAAAATAACAAACGCACAGTACAGAGGACTGAGCAGAGATAAAATCCGTTTTATCCAGATAACATAACCTCTTTTCGGCGTGTCCTGTTCCCGTTCCCTCGAAGCAGTGTGAGAATGTCGTACCGCTGAAGTTCTACTCATGATTCAGATTACCCTTTCTTTTGATTATAATATTATATCAGCATGTTATGAAACAGATACGTTCTTAGATATTATACCATTTTTATTCAGAAATGGCAAGTAGTTTCTGAAAAATATTTTTAATTTTTTTGAAAAAACCTCTTGACAAATAATTTCAGATGTGCTATACTGAATGTAGTTTTTAAAAAATCAAATCCTGAGAGCAGAAGCAAGTAGCTTTATCACACAGTATTCAGAGAGCCGTTAGCTGGTGAAAATGCGGTATATATGCGTTGAAGTGAATGGGTCTGTGAGGAGCAAAGGAGAAAATGTTCAAGTATCCTGCGCCGTTTTCCCCGCGTTACAGGGGTAGGATATGTCAGTATCTGAAAAAAGGGATAGTTCGCTGATAGAATTATCTGAAAATTGGGTGGCACAACGGTCAATCGTCCCATAGTATTGGGAAGATTGTCTTTTTTTATGCTTATTCTTATGATTATTTTTTGATATGATTTCAAAAGGAGGATTTATTCATGTTATTTCCGTCATTGGAAGAAGTGAAGAAGCTTGCTGAACGTTATACCGCAATTCCGGTTTTCTTCACATTCCCAGCAGACCACAGAACACCGATTAGTATTTATACCGCATTATCCGAAGGAGAAGAAAATGCGTTTCTGTTAGAAAGTGTCAATAACGGTACACAGTGGGACAGATATTCCTTTGTTGGTTTCCATCCAGTGCAGGAAGTCCGCACACAGGGCGCACAGATGCATATTCTCACAAATGGTGTGAGCGAAACTGTGGCAGAAGAAAATCCGTTTTCCAGATTGCAGACTCTGCTGGATGCCAGAACTTCCCCGAAATTTGAAAATCTTCCCTATTTTACAGGCGGTCTGATTGGCTATTTCGCTTATGATGCTGTCAGATATACAGAAAAGAAATTAACTAACATTCCGGAAGATGATATCCAAATGCCTGATATTCATCTGTTCGGCTATGAAGAACTGGTCGCTTATGACCATCTGAACAGTAACGCACTGGTAATTATCAATCTGGATGCAAGCAAAAATCTTGAAGAACAGTATCAAAAAGCAGAATTTCGTGCTGCTGAAATCGCTGCCAAAATCGATAGCTGTCACTGCAAAGGACAGTTCCGTGATGATGAACCGGCTGTCCGTGTCGGCTCAAATGTCACCAAAGAAGAATATATCTCCATGGTCGAACAGGCAAAGGAAAAAATCTATGCCGGAGATATTTTTCAAGTGGTGCTTTCCCAGCGTTTTGAAGTCGAAAATCCTCCGTCCAGCTTTGAAGTTTACCGCCGTCTGAGAGCCACTAACCCTTCACCGTATCTGTATTACTTTAAGACAAAAGATTACGAAATCGCCGGGGCTTCTCCCGAACTGCTCGTAAAAGTTACTGACAGAACCGCTTCCACCAGACCGATTGCCGGTACTCGTCCCAGAGGAAAGACACACGAAGAAGATATCGCCCTCGAAAAATCCCTTCTCGCTGACGAAAAAGAAAAAGCAGAACATACTATGCTTGTCGATTTAGGCAGAAATGACCTCGGCCGTGTCAGTGAATATGGTTCTGTAGAAGTCACTGACTTTATGTATATAGAACGCTATTCCAAAGTGATGCATCTGGTTTCTGATGTCAGAGGCAAACTCCGTCCGGAATGCAAGCCGCTCGATGCGTTGCAGGCCGTTCTTCCTGCCGGAACGCTCTCCGGTGCGCCGAAAGTCCGTGCAATGGAAATCATTGACGAACTCGAAAACAAAAAACGTGGTCTTTATGGCGGTACAGTCGGCTATTTCGGCTATAACGGCGATATGAACACCTGCATTGCCATCAGAACAGTCCTGTTCCGTGACGGTAAAGCCTATGTACAGGCCGGCGCAGGCATTGTTGCCGATTCCGACCCCGAAAAAGAATTCGCCGAAACTACCCATAAAGCGAAAGCTATGCTCAATGCCATCAAGGAGGCAAGAAAATCATGATTTTAGTGATTGACAACTATGATTCATTTACTTATAATCTTTGTCAGTATCTCGGTGAAATCTATCCCGATATTCTCGTGAAAAGAAATGATGCTATCACACTCGAAGAAATAAAATCCCTCAATCCCGAAGCAATTCTGATTTCTCCGGGGCCGGGTTATCCGGATTCTGCCGGAATCTCTGTGGATACTGTCAGAAACTTTTCCGGAAAAATTCCGATTCTCGGTGTTTGTCTGGGACATCAGTCAATCGTGCAGGCATTCGGCGGAAAGATTATCCCGGCGCATCAGCTCATGCACGGGAAATCAAGTAAAATCCGTTTTGAAGAAAAGCATCCGCTGTTCCGTCAAGTACCGATTCCCTTTACGGCCGGACGCTATCACTCTCTGATTGCAGATGAAACTTCTCTGCCGGATTGTCTGCGCGTTATTGCACTGGATGAAAACGGTCAGGTGATGGCTGTCGCCCATAACCAGCATCCCACATATGGCTTGCAGTTCCATCCGGAATCCGTTCTGACAAGTGACGGAAAGCAGATTCTGCGTAATTTCTTGGTTATCGCCGGCATTCTGGAAGCTGAACCCGAACAGAAAAAAGTCAATCTGAAACCTTATTACAGCAAGCTCATGCAGAATCAAAATCTGACAATACAGGAAGCAGAAGACTGCATGGATATGCTTATGAGCGGTCAGGCATCACAACTCCAGATAGCTGCTGTCCTGACAGCACTTGCCACTAAGGGCGAAACTCCTGACGAAATCGCCGGATTTGCAAAGGGCATGAGAGCCAAAGCCAGTCTCGTTCCTGATGAAAATAACAGCATTGATATCGTCGGTACAGGCGGAGACCAGTGTGCATCCTTCAACATCTCTACAACTTCCGCATTTGTAGCTGCCGCTGCCGGTGCAAAAGTTGCAAAGCACGGAAACCGAAGCGTTTCCAGCAAGAGCGGTGCGGCAGATGTTCTCGAAGCACTCGGCGTGAAAATCGCCTCGAAGCCGGAACAAGCTAAAAAATGCCTTGAAACTACCCATCTTTCTTTCCTGTTTGCACAGAGCTATCATGCAAGTATGCGTTTTGTAGGCCCTGTCCGCGGTCAGCTCGGTGTCCGGACAGTATTCAACATCTTAGGCCCTCTCACCAATCCGGCCAAGGCAGATTATATCGTTCTTGGTGTCTATGAAAAATCCCTGACCGAAATCATGGCGAAAGTTCTCCAGCAGGTCGGCATCAAAAGAGCTATGGTTGTATTCGGTAATGATGTCATGGACGAAATTTCCGTTTCTGATGCCACTACCGTGACTGAAGTCAACGGCGATACACGCAGAACTTACGAAATTTCTCCCGAAGAATTTGGTCTGAAACGCTATGACAAATCCGAAATCGTAGGCGGTACACCTGCCGAAAATGCACAGATTACAAGAGGCATTCTTAATGGTTCTGTAACTGGTGCAAAGCGCGATATCGTTCTGATGAATGCCGGAGCTGCACTCTATACTTACGGCATTACCAAAACCCTTAAAGAAGGCATTCAGAAAGCCGCTGAAGTGATTGATAACGGCTCTGCACTTGCCAAACTCGAAGAATTCGTGAAGTTTACAAACGAAATGGAGTAATATCATGATTTTAGACGAAATCTGCAAACAGCGTCAGATTCAGCTTGATGCCGAAAAAGAACGCATTTTTCCTGCGGAAATGCGCATTCTCGCTGAAAAAGCTCCCCAGAAGCCCGGTTTCATCAAGGCTCTGGAAAAGTCCGGACTTTCCTGCATCTGCGAAGTCAAGAAAGCCTCTCCCTCAAAAGGGCTGATTCGTCCGGATTTTTATCCTGTCGAACTCGCAAAAGAATATGAATCCGCCGGCGCGGACTGCATTTCCTGTCTGACAGAGGAACATTATTTTCAGGGAAACAGCGAATATCTTAAAAATATCGCCGATACTGTCAATATTCCGATTCTCCGGAAAGATTTTGTCATTGATGAATATCAGATTTATGAAGCAAAATATTTAGGAGCATCCGCAGTTCTGCTGATTGCTGCTGTTCTGGAATTTTCCAGAATGAAAAACTATTTTAATTTGGCGCATTCGTTAGGGCTTGACTGCCTTATCGAAGTCCACACCCGTGAGGAAATGGAAACTGTTCAGGAACTGAATCCGAAGCTTATCGGTGTGAATAACCGGAATCTTAAAACGTTTGAAGTCAATCTTTCTGCAACTGCGGAACTCTCTTCTATGCGTCAGACAGGTCAGCTTCTGGTTTCAGAGAGCGGAATCAGGAATAATGCAGATATGCTGACAGTCCGGAAAAATGGTGCAGATGCTGTTCTTATCGGCGAAACACTCATGAGAAGCGACAACATTACCGAAACACTTCATCAGCTCAGAGAGGGTACAGCATGAGGACAACAATTAAAATCTGCGGAATCAGACGGCGCGGAGATGTGGAAATTCTGAATCAGTATCCGCCGGATTATGCAGGATTCATCTGCTCTAAGCCGTTCTGGAGATATGTCAGCCCTGAACAGCTGAATGACTTGCATCAGAATTTAAATAAACATATCCGCCGTGTCGGTGTATTTGTCAATCCGACCATTGAGGAGATTTCAAAATATGCAGACTGGCTTGATGTGATTCAGCTCCACGGAGAAGAAACAGCAGATTTTATCAGACAGATTAGCGAAAATTTCTGGAGTGTACAAATCTGGAAAGCCGTTCGCATCCGTACTCCGGAAGATATTCAGAAAGCAGATGCGCTCCCGGTTGACAGACTTGTGCTTGACAGTTTTTCGGAAGCTTCTCACGGCGGAACGGGAACGCTCGCCCCGTGGAATATCATCAAGGAAAACCGACCTGAAAAGCCGTTTTTCCTTGCCGGAGGGATTTCAGACAAAAATGTTTCCGATGCCGTCAGAGAGGTTCAGCCGTTCGGCGTGGATGTCTCCAGCAGTGTCGAAACTGACAGATATAAAGATATTGACAAAATCAAAAACATCATACAAATCATCAGAAGCTAAGAAAGAAGGAGTTTATTTATGAGTAAAATCGGAAGATTTGGCAACTTCGGCGGTCAGTATGTCCCCGAAACTGTCATGAATGCAGTCTCTGAATTGCAGGAGGCTTACGAAAAATACAGCAAAGACCCGGAATTCTTGAAAGAATTACAGGATTTATATCATAATTATGCATTCCGGCCGTCTCTGCTGTACTATGCTGACAAGATGACAAAAGACCTCAACGGACCGAAAATCTATATCAAGCGCGAAGACCTGAATCATACAGGTTCTCACAAGATTAACAATGCACTCGGTCAGGTGCTTCTGGCTAAGAAAATGGGCAAAAAGCGCGTTATCGCAGAAACAGGTGCAGGTCAGCACGGTGTGGCAACAGCTACTGTATGCGCTTATTTCGATATGGAATGCGAAGTCTATATGGGACGCGAAGATATGGAGCGTCAGGCTCTCAATGTCTACAGAATGGAACTGCTCGGCGCAAAGGTGACGGGTGTCGATTCCGGCACGGCAACTCTGAAAGATGCCATCAATGAAGCCATG
>SVNI01000099.1 GCA_015066975.1 Ruminococcus sp.
TCATCCGCGATGACAGCGGAGAAGTTCAGCTCATTACAGAAAATACCGCTATCGACAGCGAATCCTACTACGGAATGAAAGTATCCTACATCAAGGGCGAACACGGCGAAGTTATCAGCCAGAATGAAAGAAAAGATATTTATTATCTTGTCACAACAGCCGAGGGTCTGCCGTCAGAAGACAGTGACCTAATGAGCTCATTCAAGGAAGTTTCTCCTTCTTCGATTGACTGGAAAGAAGAATATCAGAACTGGTTCAGTGAAACCTATCCGGAAGGTTCTCGCCTGTATGCAATGGGCAGTGATGAATATAATCTTGCAAAAAAATTCTGCATGAGATATGATTCCATTATTGATACGTTCTGTGTTTGGGCGGAATATGAAATTCCCGTGTACTGGGGCGGTCTGCTTAACGTCACATATAAAAACGACTTCGATGAAAGTGATATTATTGGCTATCTCTATAACGAAGACGGAAACCTTGTCTACCGGAATACTGACGGAGAGATTCAGCCGCTGGATTTTACTCCTTCTGATGAAATTTTACAGGCACTGCTGAACGGAAGTGCAAAAAATCCGACACCTGTCTGCCGAGAGGGTTCGCTTGTTTCTGACGAAGCATTTCAGGCGATACATGAGGCTGAATCTGTCGGCAAAGAATGGCTTGAAAGCTATCAGAACTGGCTTGATTCTGTCGATTCCGAAAACATGACTCCTGCCGAACTGGAAGCTTCCCGGATTTCCGCCGGCATTGCATCAGATTATGAAATACTTGAAAAAGCCTATGCACTTTCTGATGAAATCATGCAGCAATACGGCAGTGAACTTGTTTCTGTAACACCGAATCTCTGGCATAAAATTCCCGTTCCGGAGTCTACGGTTTATCGTCCGCAGACTGTCTGGGACAAAGTCGGAGATACTGACGAAAACGGCGAAATTGATGCCCGTGATGCATTTCAGCTTTTGCAGAAAATCGCTTCTGCCGGGGCTGTGCCGAATTCTATCTATGAAAACATGGGCGATAAAAAATACAAGCAGGAATTCTGGGATGTCAATGCAGATAATTTCGTCAACGCGCAGGATGCATCTCTGATTCTGCAATATCTTGCTGAAAAAGGTGCAGGCCAAACGGATTCTATCAAAAATTTCATGAAAGACAAAACTACCTGAAATATCATAAAACTGCCGTACAGATTTGATTCTGCACGGCAGTTTTATATTTATTCGATAATTTCAAACATCCCCATCATGCCGTGGAGTTTTGTTCCCACATCGCTCCCGAACGGCAGAAGTGCGACAGCTACCGGAAACAATTCCGGATTATCTGCATCAAGCTGTTTCAACTGGGCATAATCGCCCTGAATATCTTCGATAATATAGTCATGCATTTCCATAGAAATTATCCCTCCTGACTGACTTTTCTGAGTTCTTCCCTTGCGTTTTCCAGCATGAGCTGACTGGGATTCTCACCGCCCATGATACGGGCGATTTCCTGCACACGGCCGTCCTGATTCAGAAGATGTACCTGTGTGACAGTTCTTTCCTGTTCGTCATGTTTTTCAATCATGTAATGAGTATCGGCCATGACGGCAATCTGTGACAGATGCGTGACACAGAGCACTTGCCTCTGACGGCTGATTTCGCGAAGCTTGATTCCGATTTTCTGGGCGGCTTTTCCACTGACACCAGTGTCGATTTCATCAAAAATGAGTGTCGGAATGCTGTCTCGGTCAGCGATAACCGATTTCAGAGCCAGCATGATTCTGGAAAGTTCACCGCCGGATGCGATTTTAGAAATAGGTTTAGGTTCTTCGCCTTTGTTGGCCGAAATCAAAAATACAACAGAATCCCGGCCGTGAACAGTCAGTTTTCCTTTTTCCTGCTCAACGGTCAGCACAACATTCGGCATATCGAGGAATTTTAATTCTTCGGCGACACGTTCCGAAAATTTCTTTCCGGTTTCCTCACGATAATCAGAAAGCGCGTTGGCTTTTTCGGTGACATCCGCGAGCAGTTCAGCTTTTCTGGCTTCGAGTTCGCCGATTCTGACAGTATCTTCCTGCATATTGCTGATTTCTTTCTGTGCGTTTTCGTAGAGCTGAATTAATTCATCAAAATCGCAGAAAAATTGTTTTTTTGCCTGTCCAATCGCCTGATAACGCTGTTTCATCTGCTGTAATTTTCCTTCGTCGAGCGTGATGGTTTCAGAAAGACTCTGCAAATCCTGTGCAATGTCTTTGAGTTCAATCAGGCAGGTTTGCAGTCTCTGAGAAATATCGCCTGTATCCGGATAGACATCTTCAATTTCATGAAGCAGAAGCATTGCCGAGCGAATCTGTTCGGATGCAGAATCTTCGTTATCCAGTCCCAGAATTCCGGCACTTCCGGAGAGAGCAGAAATAATTCTTTCTGCATTTTCTGCCTGTATCAGTGCGTTTTCGAGTTCATCTTCTTCATTTGGCTTGAGATGCAGCGCACCAATTTCCTGAATCTGTTTCTGTAATAACACAGCTTTCTGACGGCGTTCCTGTTCTTTTTTGCGCCGTCTGCCGAGTTCTTTTGCGACTGTCTGCAATTCATGGAACGCATTCTGATAAGATTCAAGGAATGCCGGATTTCCGCCGAATTCATCCAGTACATGAAGATGATTTTCCGGATTCAACAAGACCTGATTATCATGCTGACCGTGAATCGAAATCAGTAACATGCCGATTTCTTTCAGAGCAGAAACAGAAGCTGTTTTTCCGTTGATTCTGCCGATACTTCCGCCGTCTGCGCGGATTTCGCGTGTAAGAGTCACCTGATTTTCATCACAGGAAATACCGCGTTCTGTCAGCATCCGGATGACAGAATCAGATAACTCTGTAAATAAAGCCGTAACTGAAGCGCGTTCACATCCGGTGCGCACCCAGTCTCTTGAAACACGCTGTCCCAGTACTGCCTGAATACCGTGAATCAGAATGGATTTGCCTGCGCCGGTTTCGCCTGTGAAGACATGGAATGCCTTCTGAAACCGGATACAGGCTTTTTCAATCACGGCGAGATTTTCAATATACAGTTCTTCCAACATGCTTTTTCATCACCTGTTTTGTAATTTTACTATCATATCTTCTGCGAATTTTTTAGCTTGGGCAGCATTTTTCATCAGCACAAAAATCGTATCATCCCCGGCAAGTGTTCCGACAATTTCGGGATAGTCAAATCCGTCGATTCCGGTGCAGACTGCCTGGGCTGTGCCTGTATTGCATTTCACAACGACGATATTCCCGGCAGAATCTATGCCGTTGATATTAAAAGCCATCAAATCCGGCAGAGCAATAGATTCTTCTTTTTCCTGATAATAATAATTACCGTTGTCGTCAGCTTTTTTGATTAGCTGCAAATTCCGGATGTCTCTGGAGAGTGTCGCCTGTGTGACGCAGAAATTATATTGTTCAAGTATTTCCTGCAATTCTCGCTGTGTGCCGATTTTGTGTGTATGAACCAGCCGGAGTATGGTTTCTTGTCTTGCATTTCTCATGAAATATCACCTCTTGTCTGAATCTGTACTTCTTCCGGAACGCCCTTGATAGACTGCATGAGCTTTTTATTCACAGAATCGAAAAAACTGCTGTTCTTCATGCTGATTAAGGCGATTGTATGCTTGGATTTCCGGATTTCAAGAGAATAATTCGCCGGAAATGCCACAGGAGGCTCACCGTCCGCACTCAGACAGATATTGCGGGAACAGTCTGCACTGTGCCGGATGGTAATGCTTCTTTCAGAAGATAACAGCAAAGGCCTGTTAAACAGCGAATGCGGACAAATCAGTGTAATTTCAAGACAAGATAATTCAGGCTCCATCAAAGGCCCTCCTGCCGAAAGCGCATAGGCTGTCGAGCCCGTGGGCGTACTGCACACAACGCCGTCTGCACGGTACTGCCCGATAACAGCATTATCCGCCATGACAGTGAAATCAAATACTTTCCCATAAAGTCCGGAAACAACAATATCATTCAGTGCCGTGAAGTGAACCTTTTTTCCCTCTCCGCGCAGAACGGCCTGCATCAGGATTCTGTCAGAACGGTAATATTCCCCTGTGAATAATTTATCCAGTTCATCAAGCTGATTGGTTTCCAGACTTGCCATGAATCCGAGATGTCCGGTATTGATGCCGAGCAACCGTGCAGAAGAACCTATCATCTGACGGGCACAGCGGAGCATCGTTCCGTCACCGCCGATGGCAATGACAACATCAGTTTGATGCGCCAGAGAGGAAAAATTTCCGTATTTCACATAAGGCAGTTCTGCAAATTCCGTCTGATAGGCTTCATCAATAAACACGATACCGCCGTTCTGATGCAGTTTCCGGCAGACTTCGAGCGCACACGGCAGGGCATTAGGTTTCTGAAAGTTAGGATAAATTAAAAAATTCAGCATAGATTTTTCACTCACTTTACTGCAAATCAATGACAACGAGTTCCGGGCGGTTATAGAATCTTGGCACTTTTGTCGATTCTCTGGCGAGTCCCCGGCTGACTATCATTGTGACATTATTTTCCTGATAGAGACCTCCGGCGAACTTCGGGAAAAATCCCTGATTCGGCGCATACAGGCCGTTCAGGAGAAACGGAATCCGCCACTGACCGCCGTGGGCATGTCCGCAGAGAACCAAATCAAAATCAAGCTTCTGATACTCCGAAAACAGTTCCGGCCTGTGCGATAATAAAACGCTGTAATTTCCGTTCTGACAGAGCGTGTTCACGGTCTGAAGCTGGTGTTCTGTCGTGTCTTTTGTCAGAAAATAGCCATGGCCGTCAGGGTCATCCACACCGCAGAGATTGATTTTTTCCTGATTGATTTCAAGAATTTCCGTCTCACCTGAAAGAACATGAACATCGTGTTCTTTCAGGAATTCTATATCATGAAAGAAGCTGTCTGTCGTACTCCAGCATTCGTGATTCCCGGTCACATAATAGCAGGGATATTTTTCTGAAATCCCTGTGATAACGGTTTCTGTAAGCTTGTTAGAGCGTTCATCATCAAAAATATCTCCGGCAAGTGCAATAATATCCGGATGCTGTTCATCAATCGCATTCAGCAGAGTTTCCTGATTTTTTCCGTAACGGCAGGAATGCAGGTCTGTTATCAGCACGATTCTGACCGGATTTGTAATTTTTTCGGCATCCAGTTCATAATGCCGGATAATCATTCTCTGGTCTAATCCCGGAATGACACAAGCCAGCAGAAGAAGCAGAACTATCCGCCGGATTTTTTTCTTTTTGGGTGATAGTTCCTGCTTCATGAAACCACCTGCTTTCTCAGGTATATCAGATATTCGACATTGCCTGTTCCGCCATGAATCGGCGATTCGCAGGAATCCAGTACCTGAAAGCCGATTTGTCCGGCGAATTCCAGAATTTCAGAAAGCACCTGTTTCCTGATTTTTTCAGATTTGACAACCCCCTGTTTGTTCAGGGATTTTTTTCCGGCCTCAAACTGAGGCTTGACAAGTGCAATGCATTCCGCCTGATTCGCCAGAAGCGAAAATGCAGACGGAAGTACATGTTTCAGAGAAATAAAAGAAACATCAATACTGCAAAAATCTGGAATTTTTGCAAAATTATTCTGATGCAGATTCCGGATATCTGTATTTTCCAGATTGACAACCTGCGGATGCTGTTTCAGGCTTTCGGCAAGCTGGTCATGACCGACATCCACAGCATAGACAAGTTCTGCACCATGTTTCAGCATACAGTCTGTGAATCCGCCTGTAGACGCGCCGATATCAAGACAAATTTTTCCGTTCAGCGAGACCGGAAACTGTTTCAGTGCGCCTTCGAGCTTCAGCCCTCCCCTGCCGACAAACGGCAAATCCTCCAGCTCCAGAATATCTTCTTCCGATACCAGAACAGAGGGCTTTGTGCAGACCTGATGATTTAATAATACTCTGCCTTCTGTGATTAATAATTTCGCTCTGGAACGGCTTTGGCAGAGTTTCCGTTCCGTCAGCGCGAGGTCAATCCTTGTTTCCATAAGCATAAATATATCGACAGACAGCGTGTGCTGAAAGTTCTGATTTTTCGAGAAGTGCCGGAACAGATGCCTGTTTCAGGAAGCAGTCGGCGGAGACTCTGACATAACGTCCGGTAAATCCGTACTGTGCCAGAAGCGAACCAAAAATAGTGGAAATACCTCCATAACCACTGCTTTCTTCAAAGAACATGACAACTCGGTATTTCAGAGCCTTTTCGATAAGTTCTTCCATGACAGGAAAAATTCTGGTCAGTTTTAACAGGCTTGTCTGATAACCGATTTTTTCGCAGGTGCTGTGTGCTTCCCACAATGCCTGATAAACTCTGCCGTAAGAAATCAGGAGCATATCAGAACCGGATTCTGTGAGGGTATATTCTGTATTGAGATTATCTTTCGGAAAAGTCATTTCCTTGTCATTTCCTCTGGGATAGCGGACGGCTGTCAGTCCGGTATCTTCCTGAATGGCTCTGCGGAGACACAGGCGCAGTTCTTCATAACATGCCGGAGAATAAATCACTGCCCCCGGAATAGAAGTCAGCATGGGAACGTCGAATGTTCCCTGATGGGTTTCGCCGTCCTCACCGACAATGCCTGCCCTGTCGATACCGAGCACAACATGCAGATTCCCGATAGCGACATCATGAAGAAGCTGGTCATAAGCTCTCTGTAAGAATGTGGAATATACGGCAAATACAGGAATCATCCCGGCAGATGCCAGACCTGCCGAGAAAGTAACTGCATGTTGTTCTGCAATGCCGACATCATAGAACCGTTCCGGGAATGCTTCCTGAAAATACTGTAAGCCTGTCCCGAATGTCATAGCTGCTGTAATCGCGCAGATTCTCTTATCCTGCCGTGCAAATTCTGCCAGTTCTTTTCCGAAAATGTCAGAATAACAGCCGTGACCGGAAACTTCCGGATTTCCGGTCATGATATCAAATTTCGGAACACCGTGAAACAGGCTGGGATTTTTTTCTGCCGGGAGATAGCCCTTGCCTTTAATCGTCTTGACATGAATGAACACAGGCGCATGATAGCGTTTTGCTGTCCGGAGAACTTCCTCGAGTTCCTGCATGTTATGGCCATCCACAGGCCCAAGATAGACAAAGCCGAACTGCTCGAACATGGTCGCCTGCTGAAACATCACGCGCTTGAAACTGTCTTTTGTTTTCTTGAGCACTCTGACCGCATGTGTACCGGCAGGCGCACTCATCAGATTTTTTTCAAGCTGCTGCTTTTTGCGGACGTAGCTTTCACTCTCTCTGATAGAACGCAGATAG
>SVNI01000100.1:0-4047 GCA_015066975.1 Ruminococcus sp.
TTGACGGTTTGAACAGAGTTGTCAAGACAGGAAAAGCAAGATATATCGGTATTTCTAACTGTTACGCATGGCAGCTTGCAAAGGCGAATGCTCTTGCAGAACGTGAAGGCTTCGCAAAGTTCGTGAGCATTCAGGGACATTACAATCTGATTTTCCGTGAAGAAGAACGCGAAATGACTATGCTCTGTCATGAAGATAATATCGCTATGACACCTTACAGCGCACTTGCAAGCGGCAGACTTTCCCGACTTCCGGGTGAAACTTCAAAACGAGCAGAAGAAGACAGCTATGCAAAATTCAAATATGATGCCACTAAAGAACAAGACGAAATCATTATCAGGAGAGTTGCAGAACTTGCTGAAAAACACAGCGTTTCCATGACAGAAATTTCCCTGGCATGGCTTCTCACAAAAGTGACTTCTCCTGTTGTCGGTGCGACAAAACTGCATCATATTAAAGGAGCGGCAAAAGCGGTTGACTTAGAACTGACTGCTGACGAAATCACATATCTTGAAGAACTCTATGTTCCTCATGCATTAGCAGGGGTAATGGCTCAAAACAAGCCGGCAAACAAGAACGAAAAGCATGTCTGGTCTACAGGCACGCAGAAAATATAAACGGAGGTAATGAATCATGTATGACAAGAAATTAACTTTATCCAATCATGTGGAAATTCCACAGCTTGCACTCGGCACTTGGCTGATAGATGACAGCACTGTAACAGAAGCTGTAAAATCTGCCATTTCTCTCGGCTATCGTCATATTGATACAGCACAGGCATACGGCAATGAACGCGGTGTCGGTGAAGGTGTGCGTACAAGCGGAATTGCTCGTGAAGAAATTTTCGTAACCTCAAAAGTCGCCGCTGAACATAAGGACTACAAATCTGCATCAGCAGGCATTGACGAAACACTCCGTAAGACAGGACTTGATTATCTCGATATGATGATTATTCACAGTCCTCAGCCATGGAAACTCGTGAATCAGTCAGATGACCGCTTTACAGAGGGCAATCGCGAGGCGTGGAGAGCTCTGGAAGATGCATACAAGGCAGGAAAACTCCGCGCAATCGGTATTTCCAACTTTCTTGAAGGAGATATTGAAAGCCTTTGGGAGACTGCGGAAATCAAGCCTATGGTCAATCAAGTACTTTGTCATATTTCCAATTCGCCACTTTCTCTTATTGACTATTGCACAAAAAAGGGCATTGTGATGGAAGCCTATTCTCCTGTTGCACATGGTGAAGCAATGAAAAATCCTGCAATTGCAGAAATGGCTAAGAAATACGGCGTTTCTGTTCCTCAGCTTTGTATCAGATACGATATTCAGCTTGATATGATTGTTCTCCCGAAAACTGCGAATCCGGAACATATGAAAGCAAATGCAGATATTGACTTTATCATCTCAAATGAGGATATGGAAATTCTGAAAAAAATAGACCATATTGACAATTACGGTGCACACAGCTTTTTCCCTGTATTCGGCGGAAAATTATAAAGGGGTCAACCATGAAAAAGCTTTTTTCGGCTAGCCTTGCAGGAATTACACTGTTGACTTTTGCTGGTTTTCATACAGATGATATGAAAGAAATAGATGTTGTATCAACTGCGACTGAATCTGTTGCTTATACTATCGAAGATGTACGGAATTTACAGAATTTTCTGCTTGCAAAGCCTACAGAAGAAAATCTGAAAGACAAGTTTTATGATTTGAATTATGACGGAGTATGGAACATATTTGATTTATGTCTGATGAAACGTGAACTTCTGGACAGTATGCCGGAAACAACGGAAAATAATACAATTGTTGTGTATTTCTCGCGCACAGGCAACACGGAAAAAATTGCTGAATATCTGCTTGACCTGACAGATGCAGACAGCTATGTCATTGAAGCGGCTGTTCCTTACACAGATGAAGATATTGCTTACAATAACGCATCCTGCCGTGCAAATCAGGAGCAGAACGACAAGACTGTCCGCCCTGAAATCGCCGAGCCGATTCTCTCACTCGACAGCTATGATACTGTTTTTCTTGGCTATCCGATTTGGTGGGGACAAGAACCACGCATTATTGATACATTCCTTGAAAGTTATGATTTCTCTGAAAAGACGGTGATTCCATTCTGCACATCAGCAAGCAGCGGAATTTCCACGAGCGAGAAGAATATCGCCAATCTTGTGCCAATTGGTAATCAGCTTGCAGGAAAAAGATTTTCAGCATCCGCTTCAAAGGCAGATGTATCGGTTTGGTATGAATCTCTGCCATTGGAAAAAGCAGAACAAAAACTGCAAATCACAGTCAGAGATACAATTCTGACAGCGACTCTTGCTGACAATTCCTCGGCACAGGCATTTGCAGAACTTCTGAAAAAGGGTGAAATCACTGTCGATATGCATGATTACGGCAGTTTTGAAAAGGTCGGAGAACTTCCCGAAACACTGCCCCGGAATGATGAGCAAATTACAACAGAAGCCGGAGACATTATTCTGTATCTTGGCAATAATATTACAATCTATTATGATGTGAATACATGGAATTTTACAAAGCTTGGTCATATTGACAATATCACACAGAACGAATTAAAGTCAATTCTTGGTGAAGGAAATGTGAGTATCACTTTCGCACTGAAATAAAGGAGGTTTTTATCATGAGCGAAAAAATCGTACAGACAGCAGGCAGGGAACAGCTTGGAAATTTTGCACCGATGTTTGCGCATCTTAATGATGATGTGTTATTTGGTGAGGTATGGAACGAACAGGCGATAGACGTAAAAACAAAGTGTATCATTACAGTTGTTTCCCTGATGGCGTCGGGAATTACTGACAGTTCCCTTGCATATCATTTGCAGAATGCAAAAACTCACGGCGTAACAAAAGAAGAAATTGCAGTTGTCATCACTCACGCTACTATGTATGTAGGATGGCCTAAGGGCTGGGCAGTGTTCCGGCTTGCAAAGGATATTTGGAATGAAGAAACCCCTGAACTTACTGACAAGGACAGATATCAGAACACAATGTTTTTCCCTATTGGTGAGCCTAATCCGTATGGTGATTATTTTGTAGGACAGAGCTATCTTGCACCTGTTTCTACTGAACAAATACCGATTTTCAATGTGACCTTTGAGCCTGCCTGTCGTAATAACTGGCATATTCATCACGCAAAAAGCGGCGGCGGTCAGATGCTGATTTGTGTCGGTGGTCGGGGTTACTATCAGGAATGGGGCAGAGAAGCAAGAGAGCTTATGCCCGGCGATGTTGTCAATATTCCCGCAAATGTCAAGCACTGGCACGGTGCAGCGGTGAATTCATGGTTTTCACATCTTGCCATTGAAATTCAGGGCGAAGAAAGCAAAACTGAATGGTGTGAGCCGGTTTCTGATACAGATTACGGCAAACTGAAATAAAATGAAACAAACTGGAGGTAATTTTATGAACAAGAAATTAGTAGCATATTTTTCAGCAAGCGGCAACACAGCAAAGCTTGCAAAGAAGCTGGCAGACACAGCAGGCGCAGACCTTTATGAAATCAAGCCGGCTGTGCCATACACAAGCGCAGACCTTAACTGGCAGGATAAGCAGTCCCGCAGCAGCATTGAGATGAGCAATCACAGCTCACGCCCTGAACTTGCTGACAAGAATGCTGATATTTCGGCATATGATACTGTATATATCGGTTTTCCTGTATGGTGGTACATTGCTCCGACAATTATCAATTCGTTCCTTGAAAGTTATGACTTTTCTGGCAAGAAGATTATTCTCTTTGCAACATCAGGCGGCAGCGGTTTTGGAAAGGCTGTGCAGAATCTAAAGCCAAGTGCTCCGGATGCCGAAATCATAGAAGGCAAGGTCAATCCGTCAGCCAAAGATATCGAAACGCTTTCAGCAATGAATTAAAATTACAAGTCACTCTGAAAAGCAACAGGCTGAATACCTGTTGCTTCTCATTTAGAAAATATGACCGACTCATACACATTTGACTTGCACACTGTTCTGTTGTCCATTCACGTTCCGGATGGGAATAAATTTCCTGACGAAGTTTAGAAAACCG
>SVNI01000100.1:4057-7263 GCA_015066975.1 Ruminococcus sp.
CTGTTTTACCTGATAGATGCGCTGTTCGGCAGATTTCAGTTTTTCGGCCATTTGCCGGAATATATCAGCAATCTGCTGAAAACTGCTGTAAAAAGCCTGACAGATAAGACTATCAGGCTTCAGGGTAAATTTTTATCAAAAGTATCATCCAATTTTTTCCAGTATATCGGCAAATTTTGCATAGTTAAGTTTTATACCGTCGTCCAAATCAATAGTAAGCATCCTATCTGCAAGATGATGTATTTTTTCTTCATAAACATTGAGTTCGGCTAATTGAGCGGTCAGTTCTTCGGACGTTCTTTTCAGTTTTACACGTTCGAACTGCGCTGCTGTCTCTATCTGCCCGGCGAGCAGTGAAAGCTGTGTTTGGTAGCGTTTCTGTAATGCGTGAATATAATCCGTTCTAACTGTTGTAAGTGTAGTTTTCTTCCAGCGGTGCATATAAACCAATGCTTTGAAACTGTTCTTTTTTCCGGAACTGAACAGCCAGTAAATCGGCTGTTTCTGATAAATTTTGCAGTGGTCTGCATAGAAATCGTTCAGCAGATAATTCCGGATGACTTTGCGGGGCATGTTTTCATTTATATCAATAGCATCAGCAATAAATTTCAGATTTTCTTCGAGGGTATCTTCTCCATAGACTCTGCGGACAAATTCCACAATTAAGCCTGTCAAATCTGTTTCGAGACAATCATCATTACAAATCGGCAGGATGTTATCTTTCACGGGGATGATGGTTTTATATTTGCTGATATCCCATTTGCCGCCGGCATAGCACAAGCCCTTGACATCCACGCTGTATCGCCCGAACCAGCACCCGACGGCATAGCTTATCAGGCTCTTGATTTCCCGTTGCAAATCGGCTTTTCTGACAGTTACATCCTTATTTTCAACTTCGGGTGGCAGTTCGCTCTGTAAGCCGTAATTTTCTATAAAGATGCGATTGAGTTTTTCCTCATTCGATTTAAGCTTGCTGAAACGCCGGGAGCATTTCTGTTCCCATGTGTTGTATTTGTCAGCTAATAGTTTGCTCATGATTCATTCTCCTGATGCAATCTGATTTTTTAAGTACTGTTTTCCATGTTTCTAAGATAGAGACCGTGATTTTGAAATCACAGTTCTGATGATTATACTTATTATATCACATTTTTCTGATAAGAACAAGTGTTAAGTTATCATAATTACAGAAAGAATATTTAGCATTAAAAAATCAAGTTGAAAAATATAGGAATCTGTGATATAATGATATATATTACCACGAAAGAGGCATCTTATATGAAAGTATGCTTATTGAATGATTCTTTTCCGCCGATTATCGACGGTGTAGCAACAGCGGTCACAAACTATGCCAATATCATGACGGCTTCCGGCAGAGCCAGAGTACTAGTCGGCACACCAAGATATCCGAATGCGGATTATTCCGGCTATCCCTATACTGTCGTGCCATATCAGAGCTTTGACCTGCCTGATATTGCAGACGGCTATCGTGCCGGAAATCCTTTGTCTGTAAAATCTGTCAGTGAGATGACCAAATTTGACCCGGATATCATTCATGTTCACTGCCCGGCAGTATCAGCAGTTATGGGGAGAATTCTCAGGAATGAAACCAATGCGCCGATTGTTTTTACTTATCATACAAAATATGATATTGATATTGCCCGTGCCATCAAGTCAGAACATATCCAGAAAGAAGCCGTCAAAGTTATGATTACCAATATTTCAGCCTGTGATGAGGTCTGGACAGTCAGCCACGGTGCAGGCGACAGCCTTCACGCTCTTGGTTATGAAGGTGATATCCGTGTTGTTTCCAACGGTGTGGATTTCGCTAAAGGTCAGGCAGAGGCTTCTCTGGTTGCAGAAACCGTCAGAGAATTTGACCTGCCGGAAAATATCCCGATGTTTCTGTTTGTCGGCAGAATCATCAAATATAAGGGTCTGCCTTTAATACTGGATGCCATGCGCAGACTGTCTGAACAGAAAATTGATTATCGTATGGTTTTTGTCGGTTCGGGTGTAGATGCGCCGGAACTTCAGCAGACTGTCCGTGAATACGGTATTTCTCTTGATGTACGCAATGAAGACGGAAATCTGACAAGCGAACCGGGAACACAGAAAACAGGCAAAGTCATTTTTACAGGTGCTGTCTATGACAGAAATATTCTTCGTGCGTGGAATACTCGTGCAGACGCATTCCTGTTTCCCTCTACTTATGATACAAACGGCATTGTCGTTCGGGAAGCAGCCGCCTGTGGACTGGCAAGCGTCCTGATTCAGGGTTCATGCGCTGCTGAGGGTATCACTCATGGCAGAAACGGCTGGCTTGTAGAAGAAAACGGAGAATCTATTTCAGCACTTCTTGCCGAAATATCCAAAAATTTTGACCATATGCATCAAGTCGGCCAGCAGGCTATGAACGAAATTTATATTTCATGGGAAGAAAGTGTCATGAATGCACTCGACAGATATCAGACTGTACTGGAAATGAAACATGCCGGAACGCTGAAACCAAGAAGAAACGGAAAATCTGATAAATTCCTGCATGTAACAGCGGATATGATGGAGTTTTTCTATCATATGTTCCATACACCAAAAGCACTGTATCAGGACATTCAGGAAAGTGTCCGTGAAAATCTGTATGGTATGCAGGAAAATGTCGCAGAGTCAGAAAAGCTTTTGCATGAGCTTTATGAAAACGTCAGAGTGAAAAGGATGGAACTGAAAGAAGGGCTGAAAGAAGAATGGCACAAACGGAATGGTTCAAAGAACTGAGTTTCTATCAAATTTGGACTCGAAGTTTTTCAGACGGCAACGGTGATGGTATCGGTGATTTATACGGCGTTTATGACAAGTTGGAATATATCAAATCACTTGGTGTAAACGGTATCTGGTTTTCACCTATATATCCGTCACCAAATGCGGATTATGGCTATGATATTTCAGATTACAGGAATATTCATCCCGATTTCGGCACACTCGAACAGTTTCAGAAAGTGCTGAAAAAAGCACATGCACTTGGCCTGAAAATTATCATGGACTTAGTTGTTAATCATACATCTGATGAACATTTCTGGTTTCAGGAAAGCCGGAAAAGCAGGGACAATCCCTATAGTGATTATTATATCTGGCAAGATAAGCCTAACAACTGGGAATCTCTTTTCGAGGGCAAAGCATGGGAATATGAACCACAGAGGAAGCAGTACTATCTG
>SVNI01000101.1 GCA_015066975.1 Ruminococcus sp.
CTTCTTGAAAAAACTGATGTTCCGTGGACGATTGACGGGGAATATCTTCCGAACGCTTCGGAATTCCACATCATCAATCATAAGCAGGCAGTTTCTTTTCTCGTGCCCAGAACCTGCCCGACACACCGTTTTCAGGAAACTTTCCTGCTTTGGAAAATTGAGAAGAAAGACTAAATCATGAAACGATTTCTGAAATTTTTAATTGATATTCTTTCTGCTGTGCCCCTGCTGGTGCTTGGCAATGCATTTTGCTTATGGCATACTGTTCAGGATATAAAAATAAAACTTATTATTTTATTTTTCCTGATAATTTATTATCTCGGCTGTCTGTTCCTTCCGGAACGAAAACAGGCGCAAAGCAGGAAACTTGCTGTACTTTCGCACGGAATCCGGCTGATTCGTCAGGGATGTATTTGCTCTGTCATGCAGATTCCTGTATCCGGTAATCAGATTAGTACGCTCCTGATGAATCACATGATGATACACCCTGCACCGGAATGGCTGAATTCCGGCTTACTTATCGGAAATCTGCTGATGTTTCTGCTGATGCTCGCCGGATTGTTCCTCGGCGGAGTGTTCCGGACAGTTGTCAGCTCGAAACAAGTCAAGCCAATCTGGTATCTGTTTCTGATTCTGTTCTGGTGGACTCCCGTCATCAATCTGATAATTTTTCATCATATCGGGAAAATCGCAAGAAAAGAATTCTACTTTGAGAGAGCAAAGGCAGAACTCAATATTGCCCGGCAGGAAAGCGAAATCTGTAAAACAAAATATCCGGTTCTGCTGGTGCATGGAATTTTCTTCCGTGACTGGCAGATATTCAACTACTGGGGAAGAATTCCGGCCGAACTCCGCAAAAACGGTGCGCGTATCTTCTACGGAAAACAGCAGTCCGCACAGAGTATCGAAAAAAGCGCGCTGGAACTTCATCAGCAGATACATGCCGTTCTGGAGCAGACCGGCGCGGAAAAAATCAATATCATTGCACATTCCAAAGGCGGTCTCGATTCCAGATATGCCATTGCAAAGCTCGGCGATGCTCCGTATGTTGCAAGCCTGACGACTATCAGCACACCGCATCACGGGTGCGCGTGGGTGGATGATATCTTGCAGAAAATTCCGGAATCCATGCAGAACTGGCTCGATAACAAATATCGGAGCGTTTTTCAGGTGCTCGGCGATACCAGCCCGTCTTTCCTAGAGGGCGTGTATGACCTGACTGCTGAACACAGCAAGATTTTTAATCAGGAATGCCCTGTTCCGGAGGAAGTTTTCTGTCAGTGCCGTATGTCTGAGATGAGTAAGGCCTTTTCTGCGCCGTTTCCGCTGTGGTTCAGCTATCTCTGTATGAAGCACTTCGACAGTTCGGCAGAAAGTGACGGCCTTGTCACGGCCGATTCCGCCTGCCTGAACGGGAAAGCTTTCGATTTGCTGAAACTTTCCGGTACAAGAGGCATTTCTCACGGCGATATGATTGACCTCAATCGGGAAAATATTCCGGGGTTTGATGTCCGCGAATATTATGTCAGCATTCTCAAAGAACTTAAACAGAAAGGATTCTGATACTGATGAGCAGAAAATATCAGCATAAAAGACTGCTGGGATATCTGAAAAAACCTCAGCCGGCAAATGACCGCGAACTGATTTATAAAATCGTAGTGGATGAAATACAGAATCGGGGAGCTTTTGTCTATTTATATCTTTTTCCGGATGCCGTGCGCTGTTCCTATGATTACTATTATCATGATGCAGAAGATGCCGTTCAGGAATGGGAAGATGAAATCGACGAACGTGGCTGGATTCCGCTTCCTGAACCGCCTGACAATGCCCATGACCTGATATTCTCTGAATAGAAACAGCCTCTTTCCTGTCACGGAAAGAGGCTGTTTCTTTATTTTTTATTTTTCGTTTTTTCTGGCAGACGGACTAATGCAATCATTGTGATATTATCAGAACAATCGTTCTGCATGGCGAGTTCCATTAATAATTGCAGTCTGCGAACTAACGGCTTCGGCAGAGCAAGAATTTCTTCCATTTCCGGTTTAGTCACATAATCAGACAAACCGTCAGAACACAGCAGTAAAATATCACCATATTCAATTTTTTCATGATGTTCCCGGATGTCGAAATCAGGCTGTTCGGTCAGATTTCCCAGCACCGGAAAGATGATATTCCGCCGGGCATGATTCTGCCGTTCGTCGGCTGAAATCGCTCCTTGTTCATACAAAACCTGCACGAAAGACTGGTCACGCGACAATTGCTGTAAATGCTCGTTCCGATAGCGGTAAAGCCGGGAATCTCCGACATTCATGCTGTGAATCATATCCGCTTCATCTATACCGACAGCGCACAAAGTCGTCTGCATGTTGCGGGTTTCTTCCTGTTGTGAACCGAGTTCAGCAAGTGCTTCATGAATCGAAAATAATTTCTGTTCCATATCTATCCGGCTGCTGAAAGAAACATCTTTCAGCATATGCAGACAGGTTGAAGAAGCAAGTTCGCCGGACTGTTCGCCGGATACGCCGTCTGCAACGGCTATCAGAAACGGGCTGGAGAGTTCGCATTCAGTCACACCGTCTGTCAGGACAGTTCTGTGAATCAGAAGCGCATCTTCGTTATGCGGCCTGATTCCCTTATCTGTAATAGCGCAGCAGTAATACATAACATTTCACTTCCTATCGTAATAAATAATTGCTGATATTATTATATAATATCTGAGAGATAAATACAATGACAGAATGAAATCAAATCGTTACGGGCTGATGACAAATTTCAGAAAAATGACTATATTTCGCTGAAATTTCCTAAGAACTTGAAATATTCGAGGTTTTCCGACAATTCCGAAAGCAGGGCGCAGACAGCCGTATCATGAATATTTCCGCTGAAATCCAGATAGAACATTACATCAAAACTGCCGTTGCGAATCGGCCGGCTTTCCAGTTTCAGCAGGTTCATGTCGCCAATAACGAATTTACTCAGAAGCCGATAGAGAGAACCTTCTTCATGAGTCAGTTTCAGCATGACAGAAATTCTGTCGGCATCTTCCGGAAGAAGCAGTTCTTTTGAGATGCAGATAAATCTTGTATAATTCGGCACATAATCTGAAATATATTTCTGAAGAATTTCCAGTCCGTGGAGCTTGGCACAGTTTTCGGAACAGATAGCTCCATAAGGCTGGTCGGATTCTGCGACCATCTGCGCGGCGGTTGCCGTGTTGCTGTAAGGCATGGGATGCATATCATGTACTGTGATGAACCGTGCACACTGCGACAGTGCCTGCGGATGAGAATACACTTCTTTCACATCCCAGAGCTTTGTACCCTTGCGGACAGCGAAACAGTTTGTGATTTCTACTGTCGTCGTTTTGCAGATATAGAAATTATATTTCGCCATCAGGTCATAAGCCTGTACGACACTCCCGGCTGTGGAATTCTCTACCGGAATGATGCCGAACTGCACTTCACCGTTCTGGACGGCTTCAAAAATATCAGCAAAGCCCGGCAGGAATTTTGGTTTGCAGTTCTGTCCGAAAAACTGCTTGGCGGCAGTTTCGGCATTTGCCCCGGCTGTTCCCTGACATGCCACTACTGCCGAAGGGTCAAGTATCAGGGGCTTGTATTCATAAGGCTGTACATTCTTATGCAGTTCCCGGTATTGCAGATATTTGCTGATATCCATAATATTCTGAAACAATACAGCAGAATAACCTTCCAGCCCTTCCGGGGCATTCTCCCGGATATGCTGAATCACTTCTTTTTCGCGGTCTGTCTGAAAAATCTGCATTCCGTGTTCCTGCTTGTACATTGCCACCTGCTTGCAGAGTTCCATTCTGGATGCGAAATCAGAAACAATCTGTTTGTCCAGTTCGTTGATACTTTTTCGTAATTCTTCCAGATTCATAAATATCCTCCTGATATAGTTTTGACAGCAAATACTGTCCTATTATTATTATACAAAATTTTTTTGGAAAAATCAATACAAAATTTGTATTCAGGTATTGAAAAAGGGATGAGTTTTATGTTATAATATAGAAGTATGCGGAACAGGAGGGATATACTTGAGAATTCTGGGGATTGACCCCGGCTATGCTATTGTTGGATTCGGAATTGTAGACTATGCCGGAGCGAATTTTGCGCCCATTGATTACGGCGCAATTCTGACCGAAGCTCATACACCGTTCACGGAACGGCTTTGCAGTATTGATACAGATATTCATGAAGTCTTCCGGCGATATGAGCCGGACTGTATGGCGGTTGAGAAATTATATTTCACATCCAATCAGAAAACGGCGATTGATGTCGCACAGGCAAGAGGCATTCTGATTCTGGCAGCCGCCAAGAAAAAAATTCCGGTGTTTGAATACACACCGTTACAGGTCAAGATGGCGGTTGTCGGATACGGAAAAGCAGAGAAAAAACAAGTCATGAACATGACGAAAAATATTCTGAAACTCGAACAGATTCCCAAGCCGGATGATGCTGCAGATGCGCTGGCAATTGCCATCTGTCACGGGCATTTCTGCCGGGGAAAAAGATAATTTTACAGGAGGGAATTTACAGATATGTATATTTTATCAAAAGATAAGAAAATTCTGATTCAGTTCGGCGGAGATGACGGCTTCACCATGCTGAATGTCACCAGAAATTTCGGCGGAAAAGACAAATATGCCATTACCGCCGGCGGTACACAGGTAATGGGCACATATCCGGAAGAAAAAAATGCTCTCGATGAGCTTGCCAAAATTCTGGAAGCCCTCGAAGAAGGCAGAAATACTTATACTATGAATTAACGGGAGTCGTATCATGATTTACAGCTTACATGGAATTTTAACCGAAAAAGAACCAAATCTCGCCGTTATCGAGTGCGCCGGGGTCGGCTATGCCTGCCGGACAACTAACACAACACTTTCTGCTCTCGGCGAAATCGGAAATAATGTCCGCGTCTATACACATATGAACGTCCGTGAAGATGCTGTGGAATTATTCGGCTTCGCGGATAAGGATGAACTTAAATGCTTTCAGATGCTGCTTACCGTTTCCGGAATCGGCGGGAAAGCCGCACTTTCAATTCTGTCAGACCTGACTCCGAATAAATTTGCACTTCTGGTGGCTTCCGGCGACAGCACAGCCCTCACAAAAGTCAAGGGTATCGGCAAAAAATCTGCTGAACGCATTATTCTTGACCTCAAGGACAAACTGCTGAAATCCAATCCGCTGTTACAGGATGCCCCGTCTTCTGTCATCTCTGCCGGAACAGATAATTTTTCCGAAGCACTGGCCGCGCTGGCTGTGCTCGGCTACCGTCAGGAAGAAATCATGCCTGTTCTTGCCGGACTTGACGAATCACTTCCGGCGGAAGAATTAATCCGGCTGACCCTCAGAGAAATGGGAAAACGTTCCAAATAACTATCAGGAGGAGAATGATTTCTTATGAATCTAGATGAATTACTCAAATCTGCTATCAATGACCCTTCCCGGAGAAGCATTTTCTTACAGACTCTCATCCGAAGTGATATTTTCGTTATCTGCCGGAATCCTGTCAGGCCGGAAAAAAATCAAAAGGGTGTCCGCATGGAGCTGGTTACTGTCCGGAATCCCGAAGGAGAAGTGCTCGTCCCGTTCTTTACCAGTCATAAGAATATGCAACGGTTCGCCCGGCGGTATGTCGAATGCTACAGAATCAACTGTCTGCGATTTTTTGATTTGATTCAGGATACTTCTGCTGTGCTGAACCCCAATTCCTACGGAAAAGAATTCAGTTCCAAGGAAATCCGGGCGATTCTCAAAATTGCAAAAAAATTGCATATCAAAGCAATTTCTTATAACGAATTTGAAACGCTCAGTTACAGAGAACCAAAAGAAGACCTTGCACAGCTTACCAAAACCGCAGGCAAATTTTTCAGCACACAGCCCAATGTGGACAGAGCTTTTCTCGTAGAAATGCAAAAGGGAAGCGAAAAACCGCATCTGCTGATTGTTGTCGATATGCTCGGCAATACCAGAAAATTATTTGTTGCGCTGGCAAGATATCTGGATAAAAATCATCAGAAAGAAAATCATCATCTGTATTTTCTCAGTTATGAACAGGCTCTCGCCAAAAAAGCTGTCAAAAACAGAACACCGTTTTATAAACGAAGTACAAAACGCTATTTTCAGCGATAATCACACAGGAGGAACATTTTTATGATAGAAACAGGGGATTTCACATTTGATAACCGTCTCGTTTCCGCACAGGAAACCGAAGAAGATACCGGGCTGGAACGGGGTCTGCGTCCGACTTCACTGTCTGAATATATCGGACAGGATAAAGTCAAGGAAAATATGGCAATCTATATCGAAGCCGCCAAACGACGAGACAGCGCACTTGACCATGTGCTTCTGTATGGCCCTCCCGGACTGGGAAAAACAACACTTTCCGCTATTATCGCCCGTGAAATGGGGGTCAACCTGCGCATTACAACAGGCCCTGCTATCGAACGTCCCGGCGATTTGGCTGCCATCCTGACCAATCTTTCCCCCGGTGATGTGCTGTTTATTGATGAAATTCACAGACTTAACCGCTCTGTTGAAGAAATTCTCTATCCGGCACTGGAAGACCATGCGATTGATATTATTGTCGGAAAAGGCCCTTCTGCAAGGTCGCTCCGTGTCGATTTGCCGGAATTCACCCTTGTCGGCGCAACAACCAGAGCCGGACAGCTTTCTGCACCTCTGCGTGATAGATTCGGCATTGTCCAGCGTCTGGAACTCTACACGCCGGAACAACTGACAGATATCATCCGCCGAAGTGCCCAGATTCTCGGCATTCCCTGCACGGCTGACGGTGCGCTTGAACTCGCAAGACGCTCCAGAGGAACTCCCCGTATCGCCAACAGATTATTAAAGCGTGTCCGCGATTTCGCTGACGTTATCGGAAACGGCGAAATTACAGAAGAAATCGCCGGAAAAGCACTTGACCGTCTAGAAATCGACGAACTAGGCCTTGACAGCAATGACCGCAGAATGCTGGATATGATTATCAAAGGCTACGGCGGAGGGCCTGTCGGACTGGAAACACTGGCTTCCGCACTCGGAGAAGAAGCCGTTACGCTGGAAGATGTCTGTGAACCTTTCCTGATGCAGTTAGGCTTCCTTTCCCGGACACCGCGCGGACGCTGTGCGACACAGCTGGCCTATCAGCATCTTGGATATCCTGTGCAGACTTTTTCTGTACCGGATAACGGACAACTGCTTCTGTCAGGTGATGAAGCATG
>SVNI01000102.1 GCA_015066975.1 Ruminococcus sp.
TTTTTTTGTGCCGAGTCTCTTTCTCTGGGATTCGATAATTTCGATATGTTCCGGGTTGAGTTCCGGCACTACCATAGGAACATCAGGTGTAAATCTGTGAGCAGAGTTATTGGAGATAACAGGGCATTCAGCCTTTGCATAGCGTTCTTCCAGAGCCTTGATTTCGTCTTTCTTCATATCAACAGCACAGAATACGAAATCCACCTGAGAAACGATTTCGTTCATATCTGCATTCAAGTCTTTGACAATGATGTTCTTGAGATTTTCCGGAATAGGTTCATCCATAGCCCATTTTGCGCCTGCGGCTTCTTCATAGGTTTTGCCTGCGCTTCTGGGGGAAGCTGCCAGAACGGCCACATTAAACCACGGATGATTGGCCAGCAGGGTAGCGAATCTCTGACCTACCATACCAGTTGCACCTAAAATACCAACACGATACTGTTTCATAATAATACAAACTCCTTTTATATAAATATAACAAGAAAACAAAGAACCGGATATTCATTCTGAAAACCGGTTCATCATGTGCTATAATTAAGAAATACAGGCTACCTGCCCGACAGCTCTCCATCACATGATGACAGTACCAGATTTATTCAACCGGATACCAGAAACAGAACCTGTTCAGGAACTTCTGCATCTTCGGCGGTGTTGCCTTTTGCTGTTCATCAGGGAACTGAACTTTCTCCGAACAGTTACTTATCGTGACCGCGCCTCTGTCTTCTCTACTATCATATCATGAATTGACGCATTTGTCAATAGTAATTTTTGAATTTTTTATAAATTTTTGGCTGGGGTATATGTCCAGACGGAATATCTCTGCGGAGAGGAGGCAAGATAAAAGCCGTTTTTCTTATAAATCCATTCACGGCGGTGCATGTTCCAGCCGGGGCGGTCATTCAGGAAATCGCCTGACTGCTGGTCTACCCAGTAATATAATTTCAGGGGATGTGTCATATCCTGTTCGAGTTTTTCAATAAACTGATGAAACATATCCGGCAGAAACGGCCGTCCCATAAACATGACAGTATATTTATCATAATTCAAAGCAAAGGCATCCCCGACGTTCACATGTACCTGCGGATACTTTTCAGCCCATGCTTTGCAGTAATCGCCGACTTCCTGATTCAGTTCAATACCGTGAATTTCACCGGGGAATTTTTCTCTCAGCATATAAGCAAGAATTCTGCCTTTTCCACAGCCGACATCTATAAAGCAGTCATTTTCAGAAAAAACAGCATTCTGAAAAATTTCATCCAGAATGACATAATGCGTAGACTGGCTTCCGGTTGCGCCTTTGGATTCCCGGTACAGGGATGGTACATATCTTATCAGCGAACATCCGCAGATTTTCTTATCATAAAAATAATCCCCGATTTTAATAATTCTGTTCGTGTTTTTGATAAAAAACTTTCCGAACTTGCTTTTATTGAATTTTTTATTATACTCCATGATGAAAATCTCCTTTTTGCCGTTAAAATCAGTTGCAATCTGACGAACAGCATGTTATAATAAAGCTATTGACTTCTATGTTATTTTATCATGCTGAAATATATTTGTCAATATTTATTTTTATTTTCAGAAAAAGAAAGGATTTTATATCATGAAAAAATCAGATTTTTATTACGATTTGCCGGAAGAATTAATCGCACAGCATCCTGTCGAGCCAAGAAACGCTTCCCGTATGATGGCAGTCAGCAAATCGACAGGCGAAGTCAGCCATTATCATTTCTATGATTTGGAAAAGCTTCTGAAGCCGGGCGACCTGCTGGTCATGAACGATTCCAGAGTACTTCCGGCGCGCCTTTACGGCGAAAAGGAAACAACAGGCAGTTTTGTCGAATTTCTGCTTCTGCATCAGGCTGGTGATAAACAGTGGGAAATTATCTGCCGTCCCGGAAAAAAATGCAAGCCCGGCGCAAGATTCACTTTCGGAAACGGCAGACTGAAAGCCGAAGTCCTCGAAATTAAAGACGACGGGAACAGAATTGTACAGTTCGAGTGTGATGGCAATTTCTATACAGCTCTGGAAGAAGTCGGTCAGATGCCCCTGCCACCCTATATTACAGAAAAACTCGAAAACAAAGAACGATATCAGACAGTCTATTCCAGAGAATTAGGCTCTGCCGCCGCGCCGACGGCCGGACTGCACTTTACAAAAGAAATGCTCGGCGATTTGCAGAAAAAAGGCATCAATCTGGCTTATGTCACGCTTCATGTCGGTCTGGGAACATTCCGTCCCGTCAAAGAAGACGATATTCTGAAACATCATATGCATTCCGAACATTTCATGTTACCGCAGGAAACAGCAGATTTAATCAGCCAAACAAAGAAAAACGGCGGACGGGTGATTTCCGTCGGCACAACTTCCTGCCGGACACTCGAATCTGCTGCACAGAGATGTCCGGACGGCCTGACCGCTTGCGAAGGTGATACGGATATTTTCATCTATCCCGGCTATGAATTCAAAGTCATTGACGGCTTAATTACAAACTTCCATCTTCCGGAATCTACCCTGATTATGCTTGTTTCTGCCTTCATGGGCTATGAAAATACTATGAATGCTTACAAGACGGCTGTTGCCGAAAAATATAGATTTTTCTCGTTCGGAGATGCCATGTTTATCGCCGATTAAAAAATTCTGAAAAATTTTTAAATTTTTTCAAAAATCACTTAGTGTTTCAGCTTGCTGCCTCCGTCTAATAAGTGAAAAGCTCAGAAAGGAGTTTCTACATGGACAACGGTGCAAGTAGCTACCGCCGTTTCCTTTCAGGTGACGACAGCGGAATGGTCGAGTTAATCAAAGATTACAAAGACGGTCTGCTGTTGTACCTGAATAGTTTTACTAACAACCTCAGTCTGGCCGAGGACTGCGTACAGGATACTTTTATCAAACTTGCCATTAAAAAGCCAAAATTCAGAGAAAAAAGTTCGTTCAAGACATGGCTCTATGCTATCGGCAGAAATGTCACGCTTGATGCGCTCCGAAAATTACGGCATCATGTCACGCTTGACGAAATCTCTGAACTTGCAGATATGCAGGACTTAGAACAGGATTATCTCAGAGAAGAACAGAAAATTGCTGTTCATCGTGCTATCCGGAATCTGAAACAGGATTATCAGCAGGTGATTTATCTCGTCTATTTTGAGAATTTCACTAATGATGAAACAGCAAAAGTCATGCATAAAACCAAAAAACAGATTGAAAATCTCCTGTACAATGCCCGGAAAGCACTGAAATCAGAACTCGAAAAGGAAGGCGTTTGCTATGAAAACTTATAAACAAATGGCGGATGCAGTGCTGTCTGCCCGTGATGATTATCTTCGGAAAAAACAGCGACAGAAAATCCTCGTCTATAGATATGTGCCTGTCATGGCAAGTTTCTGTTTCGCGGTTCTGATGGGTCTGCATGTCTGGAAAGATAAACAGGCACTTCCGAAAATTCCGGATATTCCGGCTGATTCTGTGATTATCTCTGAAATTCCAGAAACTTCAGAAACAGAAATCACAGCCGAAACAGAAACCCGTCCTGTAAGTCATACAAATAAAATTCCGACAGAATCAGAAAACATGCTTCTGACAGAACCGACTTCCGCAGAAACACAACAGATTTCTGCAATCACTGAAACTTCCTCTGTTGCAGAAACTCATACTGAAACAAGAACAGAAGCCATTCCCGAACCGACAGAACCCGTTCCGGAAATTATTTCTATAGAAGAAATTACTGTTCCCGAAACAGATGCCCCTGCTCCGGAAACGGTTGTTATAACAGAACCCGTTATGACAGTCACCATTCCGGAAACGGAAATTCCGCCCGTGACGGAACTCCCGGAAGAATCAAAAGAACAGCCGGTATCAGAACAGGAAACGATTTCCGAAACATCCGATACAGAACCGCTTCCTGCCGAAGATATTCCTGTTGAGGAAATCGAACCCAGCGGGACAGCAAAACTATTCAGCCAGATAGTTCTGCATCTGATACAGTCCGCACCCGGTCAGGATGTTCCTGTTGAAGAAGATGTCGCCTTCAATGTGACCGGGTATCTGATTCCTGAAGAAGCTGTCGGTGAATGGTTCGATACAGTAGATGTCACTGTCAGCTACCCGGACGGAACAACCCGTTTTATCGAGGGTGTCGGAAATGCCTGTCTCGTGCAGGGTATGCCTTTCGGAACTGCCGCCGCGGTACAGTTCACCGGAGAAGATGTCTGGTATCTGTTCCGGAACAGCGAAATCAGTCCGGAAGATTTTCGGAATCTGCTCGCAAATTCCGGTATCATGTAAGCATTCTATTATGAGGTGATGTATGATGAAAAAATTCAGAAATTTAATCTGCTTAACCGCTTTGCTGTTCAGTTTTCAGACCGGAATTTCCGTTTCCGCCGAAGAAACGGATACACAGGAAATGAGCGAAAAGGTTGAACTTGAAACTGTCATCAGAGCCGGAGATATTACGCTTGACACCAATATTGATATTCTGGATGTGATATTGCTGAACAGAGCCATTCTGGGAAAAGAAAAGCTTTCTGCTTTGCAGAATACCATTGCCGATGTCAATCAGGACGGAACTGTTAATGCATCCGATTCGCTCGTAATCATGAAAATGATTGTCGGGCTGGTATAAATCTTAAATCTATTACGAGGTGATTGTTATGAAAAAAACTAGAATTTTTGCAGGACTGACCGCTTTACTGCTCTGTTTTCAGGCAGGCATCAGCATGACGGCTTTCGCCGGAGATACGGGAATTCTGAATGACGGCTCTGATGTCACGGCCGGCGATGAAAATCAGTTGCAGAATATCTGCGACCAGATTCAGCAGTTTATTGAAGAACGGCATTATCCGGAAATCATAAGCTGTTATGCACAGGTTTGTTCCGGTATTGGTGACGGCTGGTGTTATTGCCTGACAAATGATTTTATCCGTGTAACAAGCAACAGTATTCCTGTTTTAAATGAAATCATGGCATACTGCGAAGAACAGGGTTTCACGGAACAGTGCGATATTGTAACCGATACACTGGAATCAGGCGGAGTGGAATTAACGATTAAAGCTGGAGATGTAAATCTTGACGAATCACTCGATATTCTGGATGTTGTCACACTCAATAAAGCTATTCTCAGAAAAGAAAATCTGAATGCACTCCAGAATATCGCCGCAGATGCCAACAAAGACGGCACGGTAGATTCTTCCGATTCTCTTGCTATCATGAAAGCTATCGTCGGCCTGATTGAAAAAGCAAGCGATAAACAGTTAAGCTCTGGTGTGCAGTATCTGAGCAAATCTGTAAAAGCGGATGCTGTCGAGGGAAAAACTGCCGATGATGCTTTCATCACCGCCCAGACAGGCTTCTATCTGAATATTTTTCAGAAAGCTGAACAGGAAACACCGGACGAAAATATTCTGGTATCGCCGTATTCGGTGATGCAGGCACTCGCCATGACTGCCAGCGGCGCAGATGGTCAGACACGCTCTGAAATGGAGCAGACCCTTGGAGGAATCCCTCTGGATGAACTGAATCAGTATCTCTATACACAGAGAACCAATCAGCCGAATACTGAAAAATGCAGGCTTTCCACCGCAAATTCTATCTGGTATCGAAATGACGAAAATCGAATGAATATTCTTCCAGATTTTCTGAAAGTCAATGCAGATTATTATTCTGCGGATGCGTTCAAAGCACCGTTTGATAATTCCACTATTACAGATATTAATAACTGGGTCAGCAACAAGACTGACAGAATGATTAATCAGCTTCTCGACCCGACAGTCCCCATTCCTGATGATGCAATGCTTTACTTAATCAATGCCGTTTCGTTCGATGCCAAATGGTCAAGACCCTATACTACAGAATATACACATGAAAGAGATTTCACGGCATGGGACGGCACAGTCCAGAAAGCCAATATGATGAGTTCTGAAGAATTCTATTATCTGGAAGATGCACAGGCTACCGGATTCTATAAATCCTATTCCGGCGGAAGATATGCTTTCGCAGCACTGCTTCCGAATGAGGACATTACTGTAGATGAATATATTTCCGGCATGACTGCCGATTCCCTGCACGAAACACTTTCTAATCCGACACAAATCAAGACATACGCCGGTTTGCCGAAATTCAGCTATGATTATGATATTAAGCTGAATGATACGCTCATCAGCATGGGCATGGAACAAGCATTCAATCCGCTGTCCGCAGACTTCACAAAAATGGCGGTCATGAACTATGAAAAAGATAATCTGTTTATCAGCAAAGTTCAGCACATCACGCATATTGATGTAACCGAGGAGGGGACTCGTGCCGCCGCTGTCACTGCCGTGATGATGGAAGCCGGTGAAGCACTGATTGAAGATTACAGAACTGTTACACTTGACAGACCGTTTGTTTATATGATTGTTGATATGGAAACACATCTGCCTGTATTTATGGGTGCGGTAAAATCCATTGATTAAATAATTTATTATTTTACTAAAAAGTGAGGTTATCAAAAATGAAAAAGAAATTATTAGCAGTTATCTTGTCTCTTATGTGCTGTATGCAGTCCGGCACTGTCCTGACTTCTGTTGCAGAAGATTCTGCTCCGGTCATTAATTATGAATCTGCTGAATATCTGAAAGCAAGCAGTATCAGCGATAAGATACAGGATTTTATGTCTGCAAACGGGTATCAGGGTCTTACTTCAGTACAGTATGTTGACGGAGAATTTCAGATTCTCATACTGCTGGAAAAAAGAGAGGTCTTTATCAATATATGGCGGTATTGTGAAGCAAACGGCTGGACTTCTCAAGTTCCTATGACCTATCATACGTTCCATGCGGCGCAGTGCCTCGACTACTGCTCCAGAATAGAACAATTCATTGAGGAGCAGAACTATCCGGAAGAATATGATTTTTCTGTGTTGTATTATGAACATGACAATGACGAAGAAGACTATATTCTTGTCACTTGCACGGATGCAACTGCTCTTGAAGAAGTAAAGAATTTCTATGAAAGTCTGGGATATGAGTGGTGTGAAACCAGATTTCAACTTGGTTCATCAGAAATAAGTCCGTCAGAAGAAGATTTCGAAAATAAAGATACGCAACCGATGACAGAGGAGACAATGAATGTCGTTATCACTGCCGGAGATGTCAGCCTTGATAATTCTGTTGATATTATGGATGTCATCCTGCTGAACAGAGCGATTCTCGGCAAGGAGTCCCTCAGCTATTTGCAGAATCAGGCGGCAGATGTCAATCATGATGATAA
>SVNI01000103.1 GCA_015066975.1 Ruminococcus sp.
TATTTCAGACCCTTCCGGAATTGTCACCTGATTTCCGTCAAGCTGAATCTGCGTATAATCGACATAAGAAAGCAGATTCTGAATTGTTTCTTCATCCGGAATCTGATATTCCTGTGTAGTGAATCCCCATGCTTTCAGTACCGGATAAATTGTAATATCCAATGCGCCGTGGCTGGCATCACCGATTTGCAGGGCTTCCTGAATCAGAATGCCGGTATCTTCGCTGATTTCGACAGGCGAACCGGCATTCTGATTTATCCGGCTGGTATCGCTTTCGGGACTGGTAACAGAAAGCGTCTGTTCCAGATTCTGAATCAGGCGTGCGCCGTCTTTCAGAACGTTTTCGCCATTATTGCACCAGACTTTCAGATTCATATAAGTATCCATGGCGAACAGGTCGGAAACCGCCGGAGTATCGCTGACTTCCGGACTTTGTGAGGAAACAGCAGTATCTGCCGAGCATCCGCAGAGCAGACACATCAGCAGTACCGGCACAAAAGATTGATATTTCATGAAAAGTCTCCTTTATTTTTCAGCATATATTTATGATAGCATTTCCGGAGCGTTTTGTCAATCTTTTTATTTTCTTGCAGAAGCAAGAGCTTTTCTGACACCGTTCCTGAGCGCATCAGAACTGTAAGTCGAACCGGAAACGGCATCTACATCAGGGCTTTGTGTGGCAAGCATGGCATCTCTGATAACCGGATAGGCAACTTCAAAATAATACATATCGCTTTCTTCACAAGTAGCAGAAATATCAGTAATCACATCATTTTCAATTGTGACTGTGATATATACTGTACTGTCATAGCCGAATTCTTCGGCAGTATAAACACCGTCATTATAGATAGTATTAACAGGTTCTGGCTCTGGTTCAGGTTCGGGAGTCTGATTTTCTTCCTGAACGGGATTTTCTTCGACAGCAGGTTCTTCCTGAATGTTTTGCTGTTCTTCTTCGGCCTGCTGTTCCTGCGGAGCTTCTTCCTGAGAAGCTGTTGTTTCCTGAACAGTTGTTTCCGCTGGGGAAGCCTGTGTTTCAGATGTTTTCAGCGTTTCGGCAGTGCTTTCTGCTACAGAAGTTTCAGAAGCGTTTGTTTCAGGATTAGCTTCTGTTTCGGCAGTGGTTTCAGAAGCGGATACGGATTCTGTTTCTGTTTCGGATGTTTTTTCAGATTCCTGAACAGTTTCGGATTCTGTTGCCGTTACCGCTTCGGAAGTCTGCACGGAAGTTTCCGCAGAAGCAGAAGTTTCCGCCGGAATAGTTCTTTCCGCAGTCTCTGCCGGAACATTTGCCGCACGGGAGGAAATTCCCACTGCTCCAGTAATAAGCACCAATGCCGCCGCACAGATACCGTTCAGAGCTGCTTTGCTTTCCGGACGTTTTTTCTTGACGAATACTTTCCGGATTCTGCATACGGCATAGCCGACGAATACTACTGTATATACCAGAACGCTCAGTAATACGCCCTCTCTGCCCTGCTGGGCGCGGGGAATCAGAATTACCATGATATGCAGATAAATCAGCGCATAGAATACATAAGCGGCTCTCTGAATATTCTTCCATGTCTTGCCGTTCATCTTCTTCCGGATGGTCTTGAACGAAATCACTGTCAGAGGAATCATAATCAGCATGAGTGCAAGACAAATCACACATGTAAGAATGAAATCTGTTTCGGGACTTCTTCCGCTGAATAATCTTTTGACGTAGCTGATGCCGTACACAACGGCATGAGAAAGCGTTACCAGAGCGGCAAAAATAGACAGTTCTCCTCTGGCCGGAAGCAGTTTCTTCCGGATTTCCTTCATTTCGTCAGGAAGTGCCCCGACCCATGCCACAACGCACCAGAGTGCCGCCGCAAGTGCGCCCCTGTTAAATAATCCAATCACATAAGTATTAAAAACAGGCGTGAACTGTACATGCATCTGATTCAGAAGAATCATCACGACAGAAAGAATTGTTCCCCCAATGTAGAACGGCACAGGATGTTTTCTCAGAGTATCGGCGCAGAACCATGAAAACAGTCCTGCTACAACAATCGCAATTAAAAATAACATAATAATCAAGTCTCCTGTATCTGAATTTTGTCAGAATACATCATCACCCTGTCCGATAGGGCAGGGCGGATGATGCTTTATTTTTTTTGAAAGGAAAAACGAATTCAGCCGGAAGAATTATTTCTTCTTCTTGGCGAGAATAGCTGTCAGACCAGCTACAGCAAGGACACCTGCCGGAATAGCAGCACTGGTATCGCCTGTTTTCGGACTTTCGGAACTGGAACTTGCTGTTGTGGTTGTGCTCTTGGCGGTTGTGGTAGTTGCCTTTGTAGTGGTTGTTGTCTTGGTTGTTGTTGTGGATTTTGTTGTAGAAGTTGTTTCTGTTTCTGTTTCAGTCTCGGTTTCTGTTTCAGAAGTTTCTTCTGTGTCGCTGATTTCCAGTACATAGGGATTGGAATAGCCTGTTGCAGTCACTGTGATAGTATATTTTCCGTCTTCTGCATTGAATACAGGTGTTGCAGAAGATGCATTTCCGGAGGTAGCTTCAAAATTGATGACACCATCACTGCCGATAATGGAAACTGCACCTCTGCCGGATGCGGCATAATCTGTATCATTTACATTGACTTTGGAAATATTCTTCAGGAAGTTAGCAGCGTCTTCATCTGTAAAGCCTTCAGCAGCTACGAGCTGTTTGTTATCAGCATCATAAGCAACAGGGATATCTTCTGTGCTGAGGGTGAAGCTTGCGGAATTGCTTGCATATTTGCCGTCAGCGTCAGAAACTGTCAGAGTATATGCGCCCGGCACAGCATCTGTATAGGCAATAATGCCGTCATCACCAATGGAGAAATTATCTGCTACACTGTAACTGAAATTATAATCTTCCGGATAACCTTCTTTTGTCAGCTTGACAGAACCTGTTCCGGCAGTGCCATTTTCTACAGACAGTGTATTTTCAAACTTAATCGGTACATAAGTATCTGTGCTGACTGTCAGATAACCGCCCTTTGTGATATATACAACTTCAGAAATGGTCTTTCCGGAGATTTCGTCATAATTTTCCACATCCAGAACATTTCCGTGACCTTCTGTCAGAGTAATTCCGCAAGACCAGGAAAGCGCACCCTGTCTCCAGATGTTCTGTTCATGACGCATTGCATAAGCACTGCCGTCAGATGTCTTGACAAGTGCACCATAAACAGCGGTACTTTCCGGGAAAGAACCCAGATTAATCTGATAGTCACCATATCTGGAAGTTGTCGCCAGTGTGATGGTAGTATCCAGTGTTTCGGGAGTTTCATCCTGTACGGCGGAGAAATCTGCTGTACCGTTGGAAACTGTTACAATCTTGTAAGCTTCGGGAGTTTCAGAAAGCGCGGTGAAATTGTAATTGTTATCGCCGAGCGCATCCAGGTCAGCCTGTGTGATGGCTACCGGATAAGTAGCACCCAGAATCTGACCAGAGCCGTCATCAGCGGCTTCGCTGTGATAAGAACCTTCAAAAAGTTCGCCTTCGCCGTTCTTGAGCCATTTGGTAGTGGTCGCAGAAGAAACAGCATCTACTTCATAAGGCGTGTTGCCCAGTTCTGCCTTGTAGAATTCAGCGTAAGGAATATCCATTGTACCATAAATATAGTTATCGGCAGCGAAAGCTGTGAACGGAACAGCATTTGCCGCAAGGGCAGCAATCGCTGTTAAAATGGCGATTTTCTTTTGATTTTTCATGATTCAATTCTCCTAACTTGAAATGTTTTTCATTTTATTTTCAGTAAGTTTCAGCTTACTGTGAACGCGTTACAAGTAGAATTATAACACGAAACTGACTTTTTGTCAAGAATTTTTTACCAAAGGCAACATAGAATATCTTTCTGAATTCTAAAGTTTTTTTCTACAGAATTGCTAATAATACCCTGTGGAATACAGGATATTAACCCCGTCTGGATAAAATCTGCATAACAACGCGCTTTTCGGGAAAAATAAATATACTTCTCCGGAATATGTCTGAACGGATTGTTTTTTCTCTTTTTGGAGTAGATATATTCCAGAGAAAAGGCTATAATAAATATTGTCAATCAGCGAAAGCTAACTGAAAAATTCAATACCGAAAGGAAGATTTTTATTATGAGTAAAGTTGCTGTTGTTTATTGGAGTCAGACAGGAAATACCGAAGCTATGGCAAATGCTGTCGCACAGGCCGCAGGTGCTGAACTGATTACTGCTGCTGATTTCTCTGCCGATAAGGCTAACGAATTCGATGCCATTGCATTCGGCTGTCCGGCTATGGGCGCAGAAGTCCTCGAAGAAGACGAATTCCAGCCGATGTGGGATGCAGTCAAAGCTAACTTAAACGGCAAAAATATCGCACTGTTCGGCTCTTATGGATGGGGTGACGGCGAATGGATGCGCAACTGGGAAGAAGATGCTAAGACAGCAGGTGCTAATCTCGTTGTAGATAGTGTAACCGCTAACGAAGCCCCTGATGATGATGCTCTCGCCGCTTGCAAGGCTCTCGGCGAAGCTCTTGCAAAGTGAGTTCTTGTTTTCTTAAAACTTCCATCTCCATAGACCCGGCCGGATGTTTTCCGGCTGGGTTTTATTTTTTTTTGAAATTTACTTGACTTTTCCGGAAAAATATGCTATCATGAAATACTAAATTCAGATTCAGGAGGGATTTGCATGATTTTCGGAAAGAAAATACAGATTCAGATACAGAAAATTCTGAATGTCAGTGCGGTAAGCTGGTGCAGTTCTGCCCTGCTGTTTCGAGTCAGAAACGGTGCGGATGTACTCACTGAAAGACGGACAAAGGCCGATTATCCCGATTATGATTATCGAAGTCAGCTCCTTCTGCATGGCCGTCCGCTGATTCAGGCAGAACTGCCGGCTTGTCCAACCTGTACCGGCCTGATTTCCGCAGGATACGGCATTGAAAACATCTGCTGTCCGGAACTAAGCCAAATTGAAGAGAATATCAATTCTGATTTTATAGATATTCAGCATTCTTTTGAAAATCTGAAACCGCTGTTCGGACTGCTTTCTGACGGCTGGTATGTGCTGGCGGATGTTCCGGCAATTCCGACTGACGGAGAAGGGGAATTCTTCTGGAATGCATCCAGCGCAGTACAGGCAGTATGTCAAGAGTATTATCATTTTGGCCTGATGGGTACGACAGAAGGCTTTCCGGCGTTTCTGTTCGCCACGCAGTCGGATGAAAGATTCCATCCGGAACGTGCCGGATATTATAAAAATATCATGCATCGGGACAATGCGCCCAGAGCTGTTGCCTATCATGTACACGGATTTGTCAGCGCACTGCTGGACGGACATCATAAAGCCTATGCCTGTGCGGAACTCGGCATTCCCGTGCCGACTTTGACAATCATGCCGTTCACAACATTCTCTACCGATTGCAGTAAAACTCCGTGGCATCGAACAATACATTTTTCCGGAATCAGCATTCCAGCGCAGGAAATCTCCGGATTTTCTGTCACTCCTCAGAAAATGACCGAAGAAATTCAGTTTCAGAAATCTGACCTGATACATCACAAGTTCAGAGAAACTGATTTCAAATTGCAGAATTATCCCGATATAGAAGCTCTCGCACTCGGAGAATATCTCGGCCTGACAGGTGTTGAAATTACTCCCGAAATGGCGGATAACTGGATGAATCAGCTCGGACACGGCAACTGGCATGATGATGCCGAATGCTTCGCCCGTGTGCGGTATGCCTTCCGGCACTTCATGAAGTACTGCCCTGAAAATGCCCTTGCTTTCGCAAAAAAATATATTCAGTGGCAGGATGATGATTTCTTCTCCGAAATATGGGATTTGTTAAAATACTATCAGACTCCCGAAACAGAACAGCTCTATATTAATTATCTGGTGAATCATGACAAGACAAGCCGTTTCTGGAATGCCGTATCCTCCTACTGGGAAAATGTCTCCTGAAACAGCGAAATTCTTCCGGCAAATCACAAAAAATTCAGACAGATTTCCGAAAAATTTTCAATGCCTTGCATTCGGCAGAATTTTATGTTATAATAAATAAGAATATATTTTCAGAAACAGGTGGCATATTTATGAATATTAAAACTACAGATGAACTGTTATGGTACACAAAAGAAGCTCCCGACTTCAATTCTGCTCTGCCTGTCGGCAACGGGCGCATGGGGGCTATGATTTTCGGCGGTGCGTCGAAAGATACAATTAAATTAAACGAAGATTCTGTCTATTCCGGCGGAAAAAGAAACAGAATCAACCCCAGAGCTTTCGAGGGAATGCAGGAAATTCGTCAGCTTCTCGAAAAAGAAGAAATCGAAGAAGCTGAAAAAATCGCCTTTCAGAAAATGCAGGGCATTACTCCCAATGCCCGGCATTATATGCCACTCGGCACACTGACTATGTATCACGGCTTTACTGGAAAAGCAAGAGAATATCAGCGTTCGCTCGATTTGCAGGAGGCTGTCGCCCGTGTGAAGTTTCATGACGATTCCGGCGTGAATTATCTCAGAGAAGCCTTTGTTTCCTATCCGGCACAGCTTCTGGTGATTTCAGTCAAGGCCGATATCGCCGGAACAATTGATTTTTCCGCTTTGCTTGACGGCCGTGATGATTATTACGACGATAACAGACCTGTCGAAGAAAACGTCATTCTGTATACAGGCGGTACAGGAAGCCGGAATGGTATTTTCTTTGCTTCCGGCATGATGATTCTGACAAAAAACGGTTCTGTCGAAACTATCGGAAATGCCCTTCAGGTGCATAATGCAGATGAAGCCCTGCTCTTACTCTCTATGGAAACGAGTTTCTATCAGGGCGATAATTATATTCAGAAAGCACTCGAACGTCTGCATAAAGTTTCTGACAAAGCAAAGGATATCTCTGTACTTGCGGAACAGCTTAAGGCAGAACATATTGAAGATTATCAGAAATTGTATCAGCGTGTGAAATTCCGTCTCGAAGATAACAGCGAAGGCGCGTCCCAGCTCCCTACAGACCAGAGAATTGCCCGTCTGAAAGGAAACGCAGATGATGACAAAGAATGTCATAAACTGATTCATGATAATCAGCTCGGAGCACTGTATTTCAATTACGGCCGTTATCTGATGATTTCGGCAAGCCGTCCCGGCAGTCAGCCGATGAATCTGCAAGGTATCTGGAATGAAGATATGTGGCCGGCTTGGGGATGCCGTTTTACT
>SVNI01000104.1 GCA_015066975.1 Ruminococcus sp.
TTGCAGATGCCGGAAGTGCGCCGGAACTCTCTCCGGAACTTTCCCTTGCAGAAGCAAAAGATGCCTTTTCTTCTCTGGAAGGCGCAGGAGAAATCAACAGCGCGGAAATCGCCCCTGCCGAAGCCCCTGCTCCGGAAGATGATGTCATCGTTGAGCCTGAACCCGTTCCCGAACCTGAACCGGAAACCACTCCGGAAAGGCTTTCTGCTGTCGGTATGCTCACCGCCGGACAGTGGAATGACCACGAAAACTGGGGATTCTTCTCGAATCTGGTCAATACCGGGCTGGTATCGTTTCCGAGTTTCGGAATCGACCCCACACAGAGAATCGCCGTCACCGTGACCGACACCAACGGCACGCCCCTGCCGAATATACAAGTTTCGCTCAATAACGATACGGAAACCATCTGGAAAGCTGTCACGGATAAAAACGGCAATGCGTATGTATTCGAGATGAACGGAAAAACAGGCGCAAATCTTACCGTTTCAAACGGCGAAGCTTCCGAAACTATCGAGATTCAGGGGGCTTCTGTGGATGAACAGGGCAACGCGCTGACCGATACAAGAGCCTATACCATCCGGCTGGATACGGGAGTCACTCTGCATCATGACACACAGATTATGTTTATTGTCGATACGACAGGTTCTATGGGAGATGAAATGCTGTATCTGCAAAGCGATTTCAGCGCGATTGCAGAAGAAGCCGGAGACGGAAATACAACTTATTCCGTGAATTTCTACAAGGACGAGGGAGACGAATATATCACGAACTGTTCGGGATTCACGGGGGATGTTTCGGCTATCAAAGGCAAGCTCAACAGCGAATATGCATCCGGCGGAGGAGACGAGCCGGAAGCCGTCTATGAAGTTCTGAAAGAAACGGTCTTTTCTCCGGACTGGAAAGACGAATCCGTCAAGATTGCGTTCTTAATCTACGATGCCCCCCCTCATGATGACAAAGAATTTGAGGAAATTATTTCCGAAGCCTCTGCAAAGGGGATTCATATCGTTCCGGTAGTATCTTCCAACGGTTCGAGGGAAACGGAACTGTTCGGCAGAGCACTGGCAATCTGCACGAACGGCGAATATGTATTTTTAACAGATGATTCCGGCATTGGCGGTTCGCATCTTGAGCCGATTATCGGGGATTATACAGTTGAGCCCCTGCATGATATTATTGTCAGAATCATTCAGGAATACAAGCAGTAATGCCAAGAAAAATGCCCCGTAACAGGGGCATTTTCTTATTTCTGATATGCTTTTTTCAGCAGATTCAGTTTTTTCATGAAGTTTTCGCAGGCTGTCACTTCGTCGCAGTTTGTCATCAGGAGCGTAATGCATTCCCGCGTGACGGAAGCCATACAGATTTCAATCAGTATTTTCAGTTCTTCGATATTATCAAGGTGCAGTTTTTCCAGATTGATAAGTGCGAGTGCGTCCATCAGCACCGGATATTTATCAACAGAAAAATCATGGTCAAGCCATAGTTTTTCATAGAATGACGCATTGCAGAACAAATGCTGTCTGTAGGGTTTCGGTTCTTTATAGCACAGCATTCTCACCGCAAAACGATAGCTTTCTTCCAGAGCCGTGAACCAGTCGCCGTCATGTTCTTTGAGCGACTGCATGACTTTTTCCAGAATGCTCCTGTTATACGACGAGAGAAGAAACACCAGGATATCTTCTTTATTGGGGAAATACTGATAGAAGCTTCCTCTGGAAATTCCACAGCCCCGGACGACGTTATAAATCGAGAATTCTTCAAAAGGGGCGCGTGTGATTTCTGCTTTGACTGCTTCGATAATATGCTGTTGCTTGACTGGTGTGAGACGGAAAAAAACTTCTGTAGGCATGAAAGACACATCCTTCCTCTAATTAACTTCGATAGCTGTCATAATATTATTATAACATGAACAATGTGAAAACTCAAAGAACAATTTGTGAAAGAACTGTGAATTTTTACTTTTTTTTGGAAAAATAAACACAAGTTTGTTCTGAATTTATATTTTTTTTGCCTAATCCCGGAAGATAGTCTGTCACAGGCAGATGATTTCTCTGTGCCATCTGACAGCAAAGTTCCTGTCCGGTGCGGAAGTTGAGTCTGTAGGGCTGATGGGCATCACATCCGATAATGGCTTTGCATCCGGTTTCTCCGGCGAGTTTGAGGAAGTGTTCATCTGTATAGTGGCGGTGTTCGGCCACACCGAGCAGATTGATTTCCACAGGCAAATCATGGGCTTTGAGATACTGACATAGTCTCAGGTAGTGTCTGTCATAGATTTCGCGCGAACCGGAAAAGCCCATCAAATCGGGGTGTGCAAGATAACTATATCTGCCTGTTTCCAAAGCTTCTATGACAGAATTGACATAATCTTCCAGAATTTTTTCATCACTGAAAATGCGTCCGGTGTAGAAGCTCGGCTCACGGGTAAGAAAATGCTGGCCTAAAATATGATAATCCACAGGATAATCTGCAAGAAGTTTATCCTGTTCGGGGAGGAGTTCCGGAATATATTCCGATTCAAAGCCGATGTAGATAGTAATATCTTTTTTGTATTCTTCACGGAGATTTATCAGGCTGGTGAAGTAGTCATCCAGTTCATCCGGGCGCATTCTGGTATGGGAAACGAAATCATCCGGATAGACCCACGGGCAGTGGTCAGAAAAGCCGAGCACTTTCATGCCGTTCCGGATAGCATTTTCGACATATTCCCTGTCTTCGCCCTGTGCGTGACCGCATCTTTTTGTATGTGTATGATAATTTGCAAGCATAGTGATTCAAATCCTTTCTGAAAGCTGATTCTGTTATGATTTATTATACTATATTCTGCGGATTTTGTCAAATCCTGACAAAAAAAGAAAAACTCCCGATAGTTTCGGGAGTTTTCCGGAATGCTTACTTCACGGGGAAAGAAGTGACAATCTGAACGATATATTTCATAATATTCAGGGCATCGCCGGAATCAATATGACTGTCAACATTCACATCAGCATTTAATTCGCCCTGTTTGGAGAGGAATTCTTTTCCGAGGAGTGCTCTGTTCAGGGTGATGACATCCAGAATGTCGATACTGCCGTCTTCGTTGACATCACCGTAATCAGGCGTAAGGCTTGCTTCTGTTGCGGATTCCTGCGTTTCGGATTCTGTCACAAGTTCTGTTTCGGTTTCCGGTTCGGGAGTTTCTGCCACGGCAGGAGTCAGAATCCACTGCTGACCGACTCCGCCCCAGTAATTCCACTGACAGATATTTGCGCCTGCTTCCTGACTGATGCCGTAAACATCCAGAGAAGACTTGCTTCCGGAAACGGCTGTCAGAATCGAAACCGAACCGTCATTATTGGTATACAGATTGAATTTCTGCGAAATATCGCCGGTATTTTCTGAAAGATAAACATCTTTTCCGTCCTCTGCGCTGGCATCCTGCACGGTCAGAGCCTTTCCGTCCTGATTCAGAATCTGATAATAGCCGTCGCCGGTAGATTTCACGCTCCAGATATATTCTATAGCTCCCTGAAATACACTGTAGCTTCTGTTATAAAAAAGCCATAAACCGCTGTTCACGCTCTTGATGACATAATCAGCATCATTAATTTCGGGATAGACAGGTGTGATATACCAGAGCTGACAATCACCGCCCCAGTATTCCCACTGGTTGATATTACCGCCGTTTTCCTCGCTCCAGCCGTAAACATCCAGACCGGCTTTATCGGCAGAAGCTTTCGACACGATACCGTAGAAGCCTCTGTTCTGAATCAGCTTGAACTGCTGATTGTCCGCACCTGTGTAGGATGCAATCTGAATATTCAGACCGTTGTCAGCAGTTGTGCCGTCCACGGTGATAGCTTTGCTTTCGTCAGTCATGGAAACAATCTTGCAGTAGCCGTTATCGGTAGCGATAATTCTCCATTCCTGCTGACTGCCTCCGGTCAGATTCCACTGCTGAATGTTTGTGCCGTCAGCAGTTTCTGCGCCGGTGAGGTCAAGCGATTTTCCGTTGAATTTATTTGTAATATAGTAAGAAACACCGCTTAATAAATCCGTACCGCCGATTTTGACTTCTGTATTATTTTCGGCATTTTGGTCAGCCTGATAAACCATTTTTCCGCTTCCGGTGCGGTTGACTAAATCTTTGGTAATATCATAAGCTTCTTTCTTGCTTCCCCAGATGCAGATATTAATTCCGGTAGCAGTGAACGTCATTTTTGTGACAGGGGTATCGGATTCATCATTCTGGACGATAAATGCGCCCTTGTAGGTGACTCCGCCCCAAGTAAAGCTCATATAGGGAGTGCCGTCAGTCATTTCCCAAGTGGCTGTAATATCGCCTGTCACAGTGCCGTCGGCATTGAGGGTGATATTAATCGGCTTTTCGACATCAGCGGACTGTTCATTCACGAACTTCTGATTCGGATTATGCCAGATAAGTTCATAGTCGCCGACGATTGCATCAAGAGCATGTCCCTTTTTGGAGAGGGTTTCGCCGGAATATTCATAAGCCGTTGCCGTAATCCAGCCGTCTTCGTTCATGATAAGCTGATGGGTGCGGACTTCATGGAAGCCCCATTCATCATCAAACTTGTTATGATAGATAACAAATAATTTTCCGTCATCGTCGAGCAGTGCCGAATTATGTCCCTGTGCGGTATTCGGTCTGTCATTGCATGACCACTGATAATTGCTCATGAGACGTTCACCGATATTTCCGGCAGTATTGGCATCACCTGTAACGGTGTCATAGAATGCGCTGTTTCCGTTCTGGTCGAGATAAGGGCCTTCGGGGTTTTTGCTCCGGAAGACGCGCATATTATATCCGCCTTTGTTATTAAAATATCCGTAGGACAAGAATAAATAATAATAGCCGTCATTGCTTCCGGGGGGAGTCATATACTCAATATAAGGGCCTTCGCCGGATGCCCAGTGTCCGCCGGCGACTTTCTTTCCCAGATAGGCATCAGATTTATCTGTTCCGGAATCCACAGTTGCATAAGTAACAGTATAATCACGCAGACCTGTATTTTCGTCCAAATCGAGCATGTAAATTCCGCCGAACCAAGAACCGTATACCATTTTGAGATTGCCGGCTTCATCATAGAACGTGCAGGGGTCAATGGCATTTGTGCCGTATTCGGCATTCCACCTGCCGGCAGATGTTAGATAACGGCTCAAATCGGGATTGCTTCCGAGAACTTTTTCAACGTCGGTATTCTTGTAGCTGTTGGCAGAATTGGCAGGATTTGTTTCAAATCCGGAATACACGATAGTATCCACATAAGTATAAGGGCCGTCAATATTATCTGCTGTGCAGAGTACAATAGACGAATGCCAGTTGTCGCCGTTGACGCTCAGATACATGCACCATTTCTGCATGTTCTCATTCCAGACGATATCGGGTGCCCAGAGATTTCCGGACAAATCATAATTTGCTGATGTATTTGACCATGTATTCGGCACAGCGAGGTCAGTATAAATATCCTTGAAATACGTTGTATTTTTTGTGCCTTTATCAGAATCGGCGGTAACAGTCCAGTTCATCAGGTCATTGGAGCGTGCTGCGCCAAGATGCGAACCGATAATATAATAGCTTCCGTCATCCAGCTTGACAACAGACGGGTCATGCACTGCAACACGGGCATAGCCTGCATCTGCCGGAAGTGACAACAGAGAACAGCTTAACAGGCTCACCGCCGTGAGCGCACTGGTCATTTTGTTCCATACAGATTTCTTCTTCATAACAAACGTCCTCCTGAACTGAAATATTATTTTTATCATAACACAGATTCACATAAAATTCAAGATTTATTCAAAAATATTTCTTAATTTTTCGTGAATATTTTAATTTTTTTAATTAAAAAGCCCTGTCAGCATTTCTTCCGACAGGGCTTTTTTCACTTAACAGCAGAATTTCTGTCTTACTTCCTGCATTTTGGACTGTTCCGCACAGTCCGGCTGATACCAGCCTTTTGCGGACATTTCAGAATAGATTTTCTCCTGCATACTGAGCGAATCATTTAGCGCAGACCTGAAAGAGTTCTGCACATTGCCGGAACTGGATTCAATCGTTCCGTGCAGATACATATCACATCCGCTTTTTTCGAGAATCAGTAAATTTTCCATTAAATTCTGGTCGTTCATGCTTCCGCCTCCTGATTTAATTCAGCAAGCCGAAAAGACTTGCAAATATCTGTTCATGCTGATGCGCCATTTCACTGACACAGTTTTTCAGGCACTCATCCTGAAGCTGTGAAGCGGTTTCCCGGCATTTTGTCTGAAAGAACTGCTCATGACCGAGAGCATCTTCTACATATAATAATTCTTTGGATGTCATGTTATCACCTCCGTAGAAATACTATTTCCGGAAATTTGATTTTTATACAAACAAAATAAAAATGCTCTCCTGATACCTGTATCCGGAGAGCATCTGCCCCTACAATAACAACATCGAAAAAACGCATAAAAGACTTCCTTCTTTATTTTATATTGTCAATTTATTTATTATATCACTGAATAATAACTTTGTCAATAGTATATTAAAAAAATATATAAATTATACATAAATTGACCCCTGTCTAAAAAAGGCAGGGGTGCAAAAGCAATCAAGTTTCCATCAATCCAGCGTTCTGGAGTGCAGAAATCAAATTATTAACATCTTCAATAACCTGTTCCAGGGTAGCGGTATCGGAAAGCGAAGCTACTGCAACAGCTCTTTGAATTTCTACCGGAGGGCCTACTGGTCCTATTGCACCAGTAGCACCTGTTGCCCCGGTAGGTCCAGTTGCTCCAGTTGCGCCTGTTGCTCCGGTCGCTCCAGTTGCGCCGATTGCACCTGTTGCCCCTGTAGCACCAGTCGTGCCAGTTGCGCCAGTCGCTCCCGTTGTGCCTGTTGCTCCGGTCGCACCGGGTTCACCTGTTGCGCCTGTTGCTCCGGTCGCACCGGGTTCACCTGTTGCGCCTGTTGCTCCAGTCGCACCGGGTTCACCTGTTGCGCCTGTTGCTCCGGTCGCACCGGGTTCACCTGTTGCGCCTGTTGCTCCAGTCGCACCGGGTTCACCTGTTGCGCCTGTTGCTCCGGTCGCACCGGGTTCACCTGTTGCGCCTGTTGCTCCAGTCGC
>SVNI01000105.1 GCA_015066975.1 Ruminococcus sp.
TTCATTGGATTCGGGCGGGGTATCAAGCAGGTATTTGATATTCCGGGCTATATTGCATTATTCCGTAGCTACTGCGGAAACTTCACAGTTGTGGAATGGATATGTTCAGTTCTGGCAATTATTATTGTAGCTGGGATTTATGTCCTGCTGGGAACAATGCTGGTGCTGGCCGTGCGGAAATATCTGCGTTTCCGGCATTCTATCGTCAGCAATGAAGATTTGCTGGAAGAAATTGCACTGCTTCAGCAGCGTGTCATGAAGCTGATGAAGGAAAAAGATGAAATCATGGCACTGAAAGTCACACAGATGGGGCTTTCGCCGTCCGGCGTACTGTCTATGGCAAACGGAGCTGTTTCAGAAATCGCTGCCGGAGAACCTCAGGAAGGTGAAGGCGCACCTGTTCCCGTTCCGGCACTTGCCGAAGACGGTGTGATTCAGACAACTGACCAGCGTTTCTCGAAGCTCATGGAAGTGGACAGCTTCTATAAAAATTATGAACCGCCTGAGTATGATAATTCCATCACGCTGGAAGAATTTGTAGAACGTTATCGGAATTTTGCATGTTCGCGGATGCATTTGTATTATGACCATAAGACAATCAGACTGTTTCTTGCTGGCATGGCATCTACCAAGCTGATTATCTTACAGGGTATCTCCGGTACTGGTAAGACTTCCCTTCCCTACTCGCTGGGAAAATTTCTCCAGATGGATACAACGATTGCTTCTGTCCAGCCGTCATGGAGAGACAGAACCGAACTTTTCGGCTATTTCAATGAATTTACAAAAAGCTTCAACGAAACCGAAGTCCTCAAGCGAATTTATTCCTCTAATTATAATAATGATATCAACTTCATTCTGCTTGACGAAATGAATATTGCCCGTGTGGAATACTATTTTGCAGAGATGCTCTCCATTCTGGAAATGCCGAACGCGGATGAGTGGGAACTTGACATTGTGCCGAATGTCTGGAGTACTGACCCTGTGAAGCTTGACAGAGGAAAAATTGTCATTCCGCAGAATATCTGGTATATTGGCACAGCGAACAACGACGACTCAACCTATGCTATCTCTGATAAAGTCTACGACCGTGCCCAGCCGATTAACCTCGATACCAAAGGTGTTGCTTTTGATGCCCCTGATACACCTCCTATGAACCTTGGCTATGACCATCTGAATGAACTCTTTGAAGAAGCATTCAAGATGTATCCGATTTCACAGGAAAATCTGAAAAAAATTCAGCAGCTCGACTTGTGGGTAATTGAAAAGCTCCGTGTTGCTTTCGGTAACCGTATTCTGAAACAGATGGGTCTGTTTGTTCCGGTTTATGTTGCCAGCGGCGGTGACGAGCTTGACGGCATTGACTACGTTCTTGCAACTAAAATTTTCCGTAAGTTTGAATCTCTAAATCTGGCAATGCTTCGCGAAGAACTCAAAGAATTATGTACTTATCTGACAAAGCTGTTCGGCAAGAATTCCATGCATGAATCTATTGCTTATCTGGAACGGCTTCAGAAATTGTTCTAATTAGTATTATTATAATAAGTATAAAGCAAAGGCAGGTGAAACTGTTTTGAGTGATGTGAAACATCAGCGGTATGCAGAACCGCCCGACGAGCCAGATAATTTGGATGACTTTGATGATTTCGACGAGTTTGAAAGATTCAATGACATGGCCGGATTACCTGTCAGAAATGCTCCGCCTAAAGCCGAAGAACCTGATTCTCTGGATGATATCGCCGCCCTGAATGAACTCAGTGACTTCGATATTCCTTATTATGCAGATTCTGTTGAGGAACAGGATGACGAGGACAGCGAAGATGACGCTAATTATTACGATACAGATGATTTAGATGATGAGGATAACGAGGAGGATGATGACGAAGATTTCCTCCCCGAAGAAGAAATTGTCGGTTATCGTCCCGGTCAGCTCTATGCCATGTACGGTATGGAAGATTTCGACGATATGGACGAAATCCCTGACGAATCCGATATTGATGCTTATGATGACTGGTATGAAGACTTTCAGGAGGCTGTCCAGCAGTTAGACCGTGATGCACTGTTTTCCTCACTTAGTCAGCTCCTGCACGAAAGCAAGAATACATTCGCCGTCAACCGCAAACTCATGAAAAAAACAATTGACGTTTCATGGGTGGAAGCTATCGAAAACGGCCTTGTGCATGTGGATAATTTCCTGAGAAATCCGCGCCGGACTATCGAGGATGTGGAAGAAATCGTTCCGATTGCACTTTCACGGAAGATTACAGTCGAATCTATCAAGCATCTGGCACAGCATACTGACCTGATTCAAAGCTATGACAAAAAAACCGGAAAGATTACCCCATCTAAAATCCTCAACGTTCACAAAGAAGAAAGTCTCATGACTTATGAGAATAAATTCGTCAACACGCTGATTGACAGATTATATTTATTTATCAATATCCGTTATGAGAAACTGGCCAAAGTCGCCAAAGATGAACAGGTCTACACACTTGGCTATCATACAGATATCAACGATGGCACAGGAGGAAAATTCAAAGTAGAAGTCAAGCTCGAAACGATTTCCAGTCTGGATTCTAAAAACGAACATGGATACACTGTCTGGCAGAGAGTCGAAAAGCTCAAGAAAGTTATCGAAGGCTACAAGGGTTCGGAACTCTGCACAAAGCTAGGCAATGCCTATATCCGCCCCCCTGTCATGAGAACCAACGCTATCATGAAAAATGTTGACCTCAAAGCCTGCCTGACCCTCTGGCAGTATATCGAAGGCTATGACAACGCCGGTTATGAAATCACTATCGAAGATAATATCGTCCGTCCCGAACAGGAATATATTGAAGATTTCTACAGAGTTGTCCTCATGAATCTGATTCTGTTCCGCTCCAGCATGGAAGGGCAGGACAAAGCCGGAAAACTCCGCGCACAGAAGAAAAACAAACACAGAACTATCAAGCCGAAATTCATCCGGCATTTTGAAAACGTGCTTTCGGATGATTATTCCGTCAGCACTACCGGTGCGCCCGGCTATATCGAAACTGACGGCGAACAGAAAATCGTCGCAAAACTCCCCAGAGATGCCGATACTGCCAAAATCTATAATCAAATCAGTCAGGTTATCCTGATTGAACAGAATTATCAGGCAGAACTCGAAGAAGTACGAAAAGAACTCGAAAAAGAAGCCGAAATCGCTGAAAAACGACGTGCTGAACAGGAACGAATCGACAAGCTCCGACGAGAAGAACTCGAACGTCAGGAACGTGAACGAGAAGAAGAACAACGCCGTCTTGAAGAAATGCTCGCCCGCAAAAAAGCCGAACAGGAAGAAGCTGACCGCGAACGCGAACGTCAGGAACAGGAACGACTTCGCCTGCTCGAAGAAAAACAAAAACAGGAAGAAGAAGAACGTCTCCGCCGTGAGGAAGAAGAACGTATTGCCGAAGAAAAGCGCAAAGATGAAGAAGCACGTCAGCGACTTGAAGACGAAAAGCTTCTCGTCCGCTCCGAACTCGGCGAGGCCGAAGGCCTTGATGCAGAACATCTTCCCGAACAGCCTGACGAGGCCGAACAAATCGAAATTACCGAAGAAGAACTCGAAGAAGCAAAAGCTTCCCTCGAAGAACAGGAAAATTCCGAATTTGAAGACCCCCATGAAGTCGCTGTCCGCATGAAGCTCGAACAGCAAAAGCGTGAAAAGGAACGTGCCGAACGGGAACGTGCTGAACGTCTCAAAGCCGAACGGGAATATTTCCAGAACAAGCCGTTTGCAGAAATCCGCAGGGAATATTCCAGAAATCCGGTTTATGCTATTCCCAGACTGATTCAATGGCTTCTCGTCGTGCTGTTCCACCTGATTCCGGAAGATACCGATAATCCCGACTGGAAACGGATGCTTGCTGAAATCAAGCACAAGCAGGAAGAACTTGCTCACGAAAAAGAAGAAGCCGAAAAAATGGAAGTCTACTACCGGAAATATGCTCAGACGTTTAAATACCGCTTCCGGCGAAATATTGAAGATTACAAATTCCGTAAGAAACGCGAGAAAGAACGCAAAGGCAAGCCGCGTCCTGCTTATGTTCCTCCCACCCGCACTCATGAGGAAGAACTTCATATCCAGAAGCAGATGAAACGTCTCTACCGGGAATATCATGTCAGCGTATTTGAAAAAATCCGGCGCGCATGGAAAGAATTCCGCCGAAATCAGAGAAATAATCCCTGAGGTGTTCCCACGATGAAGCCAAAAATAAAATCAAAATTTTCAAAAATCCTGAATATTATCATGCTTGTTCTGCTTCTGCTTTCTGCCGGAATCCTGATTTTTGTTACGGCCTGTATCGTTCAGAAAAAGCCCGTTGTTTTCTTCGGCAGATGTGTCATGCAGATTGTCACCGGAAGTATGGAGCCTTTTCTTCATGTGGATGACTGCGCTGTCGTTCAGCAGATAAATCCTGCTGTACTACAGCCCGGTGATATTATCGCCTACCTCTCGGAAGATGGCCAAATCGCCGGCTTGACTGTCATGCACAGAATTAAAGAATGCCTCCCCGACGGGAATTTTATCACACAGGGAGATGCCAACCCCGTTCCGGATGCTCTCCCCGTCCGGCCGGAACAGATTCAGGGAAAATTTATCCGGAAATCCCGTTTCTTCTCATGGCTGACCAGCTTCGCCAATCTCCGGAAAGTTCTCCTGCTCCTCATCATGTGCATGACATCTGTCATGGCTTTCTATGAAGCCCGCACCGTCATGCAAATCAGCCGTGATGTCCGCACAGAATCCAAAGAAGCTCAGGAAGCACTGAAAGAAAAACTTATCCGTGAAGCTATCGAAAAAGAAAAATTAAAACTTATACAGGAAAATTATCAGTCAGATAAGGAGGGTGATGACAAATGACCCAAGAACATATCATGAAGAAAAAAATGCACAGAGCTGTCTGGTTCGCGGCCATTACGTTTATCGCTCTGCTGATTTTCATCGGGCTGTATATCGACGAAACCAGACGGGTACAGAAAACCTATCGGGAACAGTTCAATGCCTGTCTTGCCCATACTGCCGATTCTGTCGAATCCTACCTTGACGGCGAAGGCGACTGGGGGCTGAAATACCGCCGTATTCTCAGCGATATGAGCAGTGCTGACAGTTTCGCCTTTCTGCTGGATAACCTCACGGAAGAACAGAAAATCGCCGTCAATGAACTGCATACCCTTCTGCTGAAATATCCCGAACAAATGCAGGAAAAAGAACGTCTGGAAGCCCTTCTGCAAACAGTCAGCGATTTGCAGGAAAATCTCGACAAGGGTTTTCAGGAAGCCGAGGAACTCGTTTCCACAATTGATAAGAAAGGACATTAATTATGAGTAACTGGAGCGAAAAACGAAAACTGAAAAAAGAAATCAAAGTTTGTATGCAGACGATTGAAGAAATCGAGCGCAAGCGTTCGCGTTCGCAGTCGGCACTGGTACAGGCTGTGCTTCTTCAGGAAACACCTGATGAACGTGATGTGGAATGGTTCAACAAATACACGGGTGAAATTACCGCCTGCCGAAATCACATGACGGAGCTGAAAAAGAAGCTGGATTCGCTGGAATAGGCTAAAAAATAACATCTTGTATAAATTCAGAAACGATTCGCTTTTGGTATTCGGCAAAATACCATAATATTACTCTTTGTTTTTGTAAAAAGCACTGATTTTATGCTTAGCCTCTTGACAAACGGTATCAAATTAGTTATAATATATATATAAACACAACAAAAGAAAATAATATGTATATTATGCACAAATAGTGCTTAAGAGGAAAATACTGAAAGGCGAAAGGTGATTATTATGACAGCTAACAATACAAAAAATAAAAGCACTGCTAAAAGAAAACTAGTTCCTGCTGTGGGTATGCTTCTTGCTTCGGCTATGGCTCTCTCATCCTCTACTTACGCATGGTTTACCATGAGTCGAGAAGTTGAGGTTACGGGTATCAAACTGACTGCGACCGTTCCTGAGAATATTGAAATTTCTCTCGGATATGATCAGCACACTGGTAATCATTTAGCACAGGCAGCCACACAACCTGCAGCTTATGATGGTTACAACGCATCAAATGGTTGGTTGCAATTGGTAAAGGCTCCTGAGAACTCTGTCGATTCACAGGACTGGTCCAATTCTGTAGCTTTCTGCAATTTCTATGATGTTGGTAAACTGTTACCGGCTTCTTCCACAGATGGTGTAAGCATTTTCTACACCGGAAATGCTGTAAACACTGGTGAAAATGTTTCTGATACCTCTACATTTACATTGGCGAACAATTTCACAGATAAAAAACTTGCACAAACAACCACGCTTCTTAAAAATGAAGGTGCTACCTATTATGCTGGTGCTTTTACATCAAGTGCTTTTGACCCTGATAAAGCAAAGACTGGCTACTATGTTGATTTCCCGATTTGGATCAGAACATCTTCTGATAGTGAAATTAACTTGGTTGTAGATGCTACTATCAGTGACGGTGATACTGCAAGTGAGACACTTTACAGAGCTGCTCGTGTGGCAATCTTAAATGCTGATGGTACAGTAGTTACTTCCACAAATGAAGTTACAGCAACTGGTTGGGCAACTAAACAAGGTTTACTGTATGATGACTATAGCAATAATGATTATACACTTGATGCAACTCTTACAAGACCTTATACAGTTGCATCTACTGTGGATGGTTCTGGAAATGTAACAACTATAAATTATACTCCTTATGCAGCATCTTCTGCACTGACAACACGTCTTGTTGCTAATAGTACAAATGCTGTTGCAGCTAATTATCAGGATACTTTGAGATATTTCAATAGATACACTGGTATCACTGGAAATCAGGCAGTTGTATCAGCGGGTACTGCTGACGCTAGTAGTGCAGTAAATACTTTTTATGATGCTATTACTCGTTTCACACAGGCAACTAAGGATGCAAGTAAAGATTCTGGCTATGCCGAAACAACTACAGGTTCAGGTTCTAGTGCTGTCACAACTGTAAATGGT
>SVNI01000106.1 GCA_015066975.1 Ruminococcus sp.
ATCCGTTTTCAGCGTTTCCACGCTGGAAAGTTCTTTTGTCATCTGGTTTAACTGCCGGATAATCGGATTGAATTCGTTATAGCCGGTCACGGATTTGATTTCCGGAATGGTCACGCTGAAATCGCCTTTCATGATTTTATCAAGGCTGGAAGTAATCCGCTCAACAGGCTTATCAATCGTAATTTTCCGCCGGATGCCGTCCGACAGCCAGAAGATGAACGTAATAAACAGTGTATTTCCAAGAATATAATACCAGTTGTGCTTGATATCGTTAATATCATATTTCATGGTGCTTAATAATAAAATAAATGAACATGTCACAGTAAACGATACCAGCAGGAAAAAAATTCCGAATCGTTTCAGATTCCAGCTTTTCAGCTGTTCTTTGTTCAGAATCGGGGTCATTTCAGCACCGCCTTGTAACCCAGACCGTGAACTGTCACAATCTCGAAATCCGGACAGGATGAAAATTTATCTCTTAATTTCGTAATATAGACATCTACCGCACGGAGGCTCGAACTGCTCTCGAAATCCCAGAATTCATCCATTAACTGCGAACGTGTGAACGTCTTTTTCGGATAGGATAATAATTTAAATAACAAGTTGAATTCCCGTGCTGTCAGGGGGATTTCTTCGCCGTTGAGCACGGCAGTTCTCTCATCAGAATCAAGTGTCAGCATCCCGATAGTCAGTTTCTTTTCGCTGGCGATTCTGGCTCGGCGGAGCAGTGCCCCGATTTTTAATACTAATTCTTCCAAATCCACGGGCTTGACAAGATAATCATCAATCCCGATACGATAGCCTTTCTTCTTGGATAAGAAATCATCCTTGGCAGTCATGAACAGAATCGGAATATCCTGATTCAGTTCACGGACGGTCTGGGCGAATTCAAAGCCGTCGATATTTGGCATCATGATATCAGAAATAATCAGGTCAAATAAGTTATTATACATAATGTTATAAGCATCATTGGCATTCAGACAGCCTGTTGTTTCATAGCCGTTGTTGTTCAGATAGGTGCAGACGGTCTTGTTCAGGTCTTTGTCATCCTCGACAAGCAGAATTTTAAACATGATAAAATTACCCCTTTCCGGTCAGTTTTCCTGATTTTATCATAGCATATTCCGGCAGAGAAGTCAAGATTTCCGGCACAGGATTAATATTTCAGAAACATTCGCAGTTGACAAATTTACTCAAACAGATTATAATCATAAATAGCGAATGAAAAAATCAGGAGTGTGAATTCATGAAGAAAATCATATCTGTATTATTTCCGGTGCTGATTCTGGTGATGCAGTGCGCCGGAATATCGGTTCATGCCGAAGATGTTTCCGGCTATATTCAGGAGATAATTTCATACAAATCCGGCGGGGATACCGTTCAGAACTGGATTGACGGCAGTCTGTCCGAAAATGCCGGAATCACTTCCGAATGGTATATTCTGGCATTAAGTCAGAGCGGAAACTATGATTTTTCCTCTTACCAGAACGCTTTGCAGAATTATCTTGATAATACAGAAATTTATTCGGCATCCTCTCGGCTGAAATATGCCCTTGCACTGGCATCTGCCGGAACAGATTCGCCCTATATTCAAGAATCTCTCGAAAATTCGATTGGACAGCAGGGCATTATGAGCTGGATTTACGGCCTGCATCTGCTCAATAACGGCTATGTCTGCGAAAGCTGTTCTGCTGAGGATGCCGTGAATCAATTGTTATCAATGCAGTTGGAGGACGGGGGCTGGGCGATTATGGGCACTGCCGGCGATATTGATGTCACGGCTATGACCGTTCAGGCTCTCGCCGTACATTACTGGGCGAATGATTCTGTTCATGATGCCTGTGACCGTGCGCTTGCTTTTCTTTCCGAACGTCAGCTTGCTTACGGAGGGTATCAGAGCTTCGGAACAGAAAATCTTGAAAGCACGGCTCAGGTTGTGACAGCGTTGTCTGCACTCGGCATAGATGCCTTTTCCGATGAAAGATTTATCAAGGACAGTGCAACACTCCTGACCGGAATGCTCGATTTCCGTCAGCCGGACGGAAGCTTCGGGCATACCCGTGACGGCGGATGCAACGAAACCGCCACGATTCAGGCTTTTTATACCTTTATCGCATACCAGAGAATGCAGAACGGTCAGGGGTCATTATATCTTCTGGATAATATCGGAACGGAAGAACTCCCTGAAGAAGAAACGATTCCGCCCGAACCGGAAGAACCCGTTCCGGAAACGGTTCAGAATCCTGAAAATCCCGATATGCCCGAAACAACTGTGATTCATACAGAAACCGCTGTCATCCGGACGGAAACCAGCACAAGCACTGCATCCGGAACAGAAACAAGCACATCATCCGGAACGGAAACGGCATCGGCACAGACGGAGACAAGCACATCCGTTTCCGGAACATCCACGTCAGGAACAAGCATTCACAGCACGGCCATGACCGAAACTTCTGCCCTCTTGACGGAAATCATCACTGAAACACAGCATTCAGAAATTTCAGAAATTCCTGCTATTTCAAATCATTCTGATAATTTCCCCCTCTGGAAAAAAACTGCCCTTGCCGTGATTCTCGGCGCAGGCATTCTGACGGCGGTCATCTTCTGGATTCTCAAGAAAAGAAACTGGAAAAATTATCTTGTTATCGGCATTCTGATGCTGACCGCTTCCGGAATTGTATTATTTATCAGAATCCAGACCCCGGAAGAATATTATCATCAGAGTCCCGTGCAGAAAGAAAATGCTGTCGGGTCAGTTACTATCACAATCCGGTGCGATACGCTCGCCGGAAAATTTACGTCGGAATATATTCCGGAAGACGGTATCATTCTGGATACTGTCGAAATCCCGATTCAGGAAGGCGATACTGTCTATCAGATTCTCACCGAAACCGCACAGGCATACGGCATTCAGGTCGAGCACGGAAGCAATTATTATATCTCCGGTATTCAGTATCTTTATGAAATGCAGTACGGCGACCTCTCCGGCTGGATGTACCGTGTCAACGGCGAACTGCCCTCTGTCGGATGCGGTGAATATCTCCTGCATGACGGCGATATTATCGAATGGCTCTACACCTGCGAAATCGGCAATGACTTGGAATAGGAGAAATCTGCATGATTGTGATTCAGAACAAAACCTGCCGGAATGTACTCCGCTGGGGAATCCCGTTTTTCTGTATTCCTCTGCTGACGTTTATCGGCTCATGGCTTCTGAAAGGGAAATATTATCTGCCTGTGGCAATGCTGGGGGCGGTCTTGTCATTCCTGTTATTTATCGCCGGATTCGAGAAGAAACGCACCGGAACAAGACGGATAGTCATTGTTTCCGTCATGACAGCACTGTGTTTTATCGGCAGATTTCTGCCGTTTCTGAAACCTATGATTGCAATTACGGTTATCACGGCAATCTATCTGGGGAGTGAATCCGGCTTTCTGACAGGTGCGCTGTCGGCGGTGCTGTCGAATTTCTATTTCGGACAAGGCCCTTGGACAATCTTTCAGATGATGACTTGGGGCATGATTGGCTGTCTTGCCGGAATCTTCGCTGAACCGCTGAAACGGAACAGGGCTTTGCTTCTGGGGTACGGGGTAGTTTCGGGCATTCTGTATTCGTTTTCTATGGATATCTGGACGGTGCTGTGGTATGCCGGGGATTTCGACTGGACACTGTACCGTTCTGCGCTGGTGACGGCGATACCGTACACGCTTTCTTATATTTTATCAAATCTGATATTCTTGTCGCTTCTGAAAAAGCCAATCGGCGAAAAACTGGAGCGTATCAGAATCAAATACGGCATTTAGGAGGAATTTTTTATGAAAAAATTAAAATTAATCATGCTGGTGTGCAGTCTGCTGATGCTGACAGCTTGCAGTCATCCGGAAGAAGAAAGTTCTGTTCCGGCGGAAACTTCCGCACCGGAAACGGCTGTTTCTGAAATGCAGACACTTCCGGCGGAAGTCGTTGCAGAAATTTCCGCATCAGAAACGCAGATTTCTGAAACCGTTTCCGAAACAGATACCGTTCCGGCAGAAACCGGTACTGTTCCGGCGGAATCATCCGGAAACACCGAAACCGTCATGACAGAAACCATTCCGGCAGAACCTGAAACGACAGCAGAACAGGAAACTTCCGTTCCGGAAACGCTTCCGGAGGAAGAAGAACAGCCTGTCATCACAGAAGCAGAAATTCCTGAAACATCTGCTTCCGTCAGCCTGTTCCAGAATACCTGCTGGGCTGGCATTGACGAAAACCGTTCCGAACATGGCCTGCTGTTCGGCAGTGATGCCGTCAAAGTCATCCGTATCGACGGAAACAGCGAAATTTCTGAAAAAGAATATCAATATTCCGCAGATGCCGAGGCTATTTATTTCAGCCGGGACGGAGAAGAAAATATCACAAAAAACTGGACAGCTTCTGAAAATAACCAGCTCACGCTCACAGACAAAACTTCCGGCGAAACAATTACATTCTATGCCGTGGACGGCTCGACAGAAGAAGAAGTTATCGCAGTGATGGACGCACTCGCCATGATGCAGTAACAAAATTGCAGAACAAAAGAAATCATTATCAGATTAAGATAGATGAGAGGAGAGTTTTATCATGGTCTATGTCACAGGAGACATGCACGGCGAATGGGAACGCTTTAAAGAAAAATCCATCCGGAAACTCAGAAAAGGCGATACGCTCATCATCTGCGGAGATTTCGGCTTTATCTGGGACGACAGCCGGAAAGAAAAACAGATTCTCAAAAAAATGGCAGAACTGCCTTTTACAGTCGCCTTTCTGGACGGCTGTCACGAGAATTTCGACTTGCTTGAACAGTATCCCGAAGAAGTCTGGAACGGCGGAAAGATTCACAGAATTGCCCCGAATATCATTCACCTGAAACGCGCACAGATATTCGAGATTGAAAAACGGACGTTTTTCGTATTCGGGGGCGGTCACAGTCAGGATTATGAATACCGCACTACCGATACTTGGTGGAAGCAGGAACGCCCCTCACATCAGGAAGTCACCGAAGCCGTCGCCAATCTGCAAAAATATCAGAATAAAGTCGATTATGTCCTGACACATGAACCCCCCGGCTCGCTGAAAGACTGCCTCGGCGTGGATGTCGCACAGAGACTCGAAATTCATACGTTCTTTGAAGATATGGTCAAAGCCTGCAATTATCGGAAATGGTTCTTCGGGAAATGCCATATTGACAAGTATATCCCCGTGAAATTCTTCGCTGTCTTTGCGCAGGTGCTTCCGGTCACTGTCCGCGATACCGATTTATAAAACCGTTCACCGCCGGAATGCTCCGGCGGTGAAATCATTCTGTCATAATTGTTTCTGTCCTGACAGAATTTTGATACCATTGTTTGCCTTGACTTATCCACCGGAACATGCTATAATAGTAAGGATAAACAACATAATCTGCCAATATTTTAAGAATTCGGGTGATGCTATGAAAAAACTGACCGCCGTCCTGCTTGTGCTTCTGCTTCCTGTCTGGACTGCCTGTGCGCAGGAAACACAGGGGCTTTCCTATCTGGAAGCCGTCAGCAGTGATGCCCCCTCCGGAATCGAAAATCAGTATGCTTCACTGAAAGAAAAATTTCCGGAACTGTATGAACAGCTCTGGTTTACTGTCGATATTCCCGAAACACTCCAGCTTTATGACAAAGGCGAGACTGACGGCGTTGTCCGCTTTGCTGACCCTTCCGGAAAAAATCTCATCACGCTGGAAACCAGATTCAAAGAACAGCCGGAACGCTATTATCAGCAGTATCTGCATACAGTCTGCGCCAGCCTGTCCGAACCCGGCAGTTTTCACGAATATCAGGAAACCTTTTCCGTCAACGGCTACACCGCCCGGAGACTGGATTTCAAACAGAATACCGGCACGGAAACCAGATTAATCAGCTACTGGCTGATTCAGATAGAAGAATCCCCCGAAACTGCTGAATATTATCATCAGAGCGGTGTCTGCGTGATTTCTGTCGAATCCACTGCCGAAAATATCGAAAATATGCTCAGGATTGTGAATACATTCCGGATGCGGGGAGAATAATCAATGAAAGAAAAAAAGAATTCTGTGATAATCGCCGTCATTCTGACTGTCACCTGCCTGTTTCTGTCTGCCGGAATTTTTGTCAGCTATGACAGAGCCTATCAGTATCAGGTGAGTGATGTCTCTCAGGTAAGCCGTTATACAGGAGATGTCAACGGCGATTTCCGCATTGACTGGAATGATGTCACCGCTTTGCAGAATCTCTGCGGAAATCAGGAGTATACAGAATGGGATGCAGAATGCGCTGACCTGAACCGTGACGGCAGTATCGACAGGGAAGATACCGCACTTCTGCTTCAGTATCTGTCCGTCAGCGATACATGGACGCTCCGGGGGATGGAAGCCTACTGCGAAGCGTTCCGGAATGGTCAGGAGTGAAGCTATGAAAAATATGAAAAAAATATCCGTCCTGATGCTGGCCTGTCTCTTGCTGGCAGGATGCAGTCAGGAAAGCAGTACTGTTTCTTATCAGACACACAGCCTTGAAACGCCTGTGGATGCTTCCTATCTGCTCAGTACAGAAGAAGTCATCCGCGAAACAGAAGATTTGTCTTCCAAATATGATTATGATACCAGAGTCACCGACCGTGACGGAAATATCCTTTCTGAACTCAGGGACGGAAAATGGCATGTTTCCGAGGACGGCGAAATGATTTACGGCCTGATTTCCGAAATCACCGGCAACGGCATTGTCGCTCCCAACATGAGCTATGCAATTGATTTGGATACCAGCCTGACAGAAGACTGTCTCGAAATTCTGGAGGAAAACGGGCTTGACGGCTGTATTGTCGTCAGCGATATGTACGGCAAAATCCAGGCCGTTGCGGATTATACCAGCGAAACGGAATATTATTC
>SVNI01000107.1 GCA_015066975.1 Ruminococcus sp.
TGCTTCTCGTAAAGAGAGGTCAGAAACCATTCTGTCACTTCGGCATGAATTTCTTTTGAGCGACCCAGACCGGATGCCCCGAACAGATTCGGAGAGATGCCGTAAGCGTTGAGCGTTGCTTTCTGTTTTTCATGATTGGAGCTGACAAATTCTTCCAGAGTGCCGGAAAATTCACCGGATTCGGCTTTCTTTCTCCAGCCTTCTGCAATAGGTGAACCATAGCAGTCTGTTCCGGATACAAAGATAACATTTTCCTTTCCGATTCTGTCACGCATGAATCTTGCAAACGTATCAGCGAACACTAGCATTCCGCCGACATGACCGAAATGCAGTTCCTTGTTGCCGTAAGGCATACCGCCTGTAATGACGGCACGTTCCGGAAATTCCGGACGGGGAATTTCAAAATTTTTATTTTCAGATTTATTTCTGTTTCTACCCATAATATACAAACCTTTCTTAAGCGAAATTTCTGTTATAATATATCACAGTAATCTTTGTGATAATAATCCGGATTACTGATATAGTAAAATCTACAGTACGGAGAGTCGAAATGAAATGGTTCTTCCTTAGGAAGTTTCTGCTTTTCTTCTTTTTTTGAGAACAGTTTAGAAAAAAGTCCCATGTGTGTGCTCCTCAATAATTCAAATCAAAGCCATTTTTTCAGCCTGCTGATGACAATATCTTCACCAAGTACCTGACTGACTTCCCAGATATCCGGTGCATTGGCACGGCCTGTCAGGGCAATTCTAATCATATTTGTGATATGAATGATACTGCCCTTGTAATCTTCCGGATGTTTCTTGAAATCCTTCGGCTTGACCGCATAGCCCAGCTTCTCTGTGATTTCCTTGACTTTGGCAAACCATGCAGAAGAATCATCTCCATGCTGATAGCTTTCCAGATAGGCACTGAAGAATTCTTTTCTGTCGGCTTCGGAAATTTCTTCGGGCATGTTATCATGCTGACGGAACGTTTCATCAAAATAGAAACTCAGGAATTCACAGGCCTGTTTCCAGTTTTCGAGGTCTTTTCTGACCTTTGCACCGCCTCTGCCGACGTTCAGGGCTTTCAGGGTACGTTCCGGATACTGTTTCAAAATACCAGCGAATTCTGTATGATATTCTTTACACCATGCCAGAAGTCCCTGATATAATTTTTCAGCAGTCATCCGGCTGAGTACTTCCTTCGAGACATCCCGGAGTTTATCAAGGTCAACCAGTGCCCCGGAAATTGACATTTTTTCAATAGTATACTGAAAATCATGATAATCCGCATCCGGGTTAGCAAGTCTCCATTCTTCAAAATTAGAATTCAGGAGTGTCAGCAAAAATTCCCAGACTGCTTCCGGACAGATGCCCTCCTGCTGATAGTAAGCAAGTGCAAGTTCGGGGTCTTTGCGCTTTGAGAGCTTGCGTTTCTTGCCTTCGTCAATTTTCATAAGTGTGGCTGTGTGGCAGTAGATGGGCTGTTTCCAGCCAAGCGTGTTGAATAATTCAACATGCATGGGGAGAGAAGAAATCCATTCTTCTCCTCTGATAACATGAGTTGACCTCATGAAATGGTCATCCACGACATGTGCGAAATGATAAGTCGGAATACCGTCGCTTTTCAGAAGTACAAAATCCATATTGTTCCGGGGCATTTTGAGTTCGCCTCTGACGGCATCATGTACAAGAATAGACTCTTCGGTATCTTCCCCGCGGAATCTCAATACCCATGATTTTCCGGCTTTGATGTTTTCCTGAATCTGTTCAAGTGTAAGATTTCTGTTTGCTTCGGCATACTTGCCATAGATGCCGGGATTTTCTTTATTTGCAGTCTGTTGTTCGCGGATAGCATCAATTTCTTCGGCAGTCAGAAAGCAAGGGTAAGTCTTTCCCTGCTGGGTCAGATATTTTGCGATAATATGATAAATTTCTTTTCTCTGTCTCTGACGGTAAGGGGCATATTTTCCGTTATCGCCTGTTTCGGTAGCACCCTCGTCGAAATTCACACCGAAATAGTGCATAGCAGAAATCAATGTTTCTACCGCACCTTCGACTTTGCGTTTTTCGTCAGTATCTTCGATTCTGAGATAGAACACACCGCCGGACTGGTGCGCCAGTCTTTCACCGATAACGGCATTGTATAAATTTCCAAGATGCACAAAACCTGTCGGGCTAGGGCCTATTCTGGTGACAACAGCCTGTTCCGGAAGACTGCGTTCCGGGAAACGCTGTTCGAGGGTTTCCGGAGTTCCGGTGACATCCGGAAATAATACGTCTGCAAGTGCCTGATAATTCATAAATAAATCACTTCTCCTGATGTTACTTGATTTTACTCATAATCTTAATTATAACATATTTCGGAATTTTTGTCAATCTTCCGGGAAAAATATTTTCAGTTCCTGATGTGTCACAGCATCCAAAAAAACAAGATAGATTCTTTAATAGAAAAGAACAGGTTTTATGTCATTTTGCACAAAAATTAAGATTTTTTTATTCGTAAGCCATGAACTTTAACATTCTATCTATTGACATTTCTGATGGTATAGTATATAATATATGTATAGATATGCTGTATTGCATATAAAATTGTGGAATGGGTGAATACTGCACTACCCATAAGCAAGGAGATGATGAATATGACATATAATAATTCCTACGATATTGCCGCCGTGATGCTTTGTGTATGCTGTATCTTCTATTTTGTAATGTCAAAGCGCATCAGACACTTCAAGCATACGTTGTATGCAGTTCTCTGTGGCTGTGTTCTTACTGGAAGTTTCAGCAATATCTTAGCAGGTTCTTTCGCCAAGGCCAATCATGTTTTTGAAGCAAATCTCTCTATCAATTTATACTTTCTTGTTAACGTGATGACAATGTGCATCTTTGGACTGTACGTCCAATGTATCAGCGGATACCTCATGAACCGGCACAAAAGATATTATCTGCTATACAGCATCCCCGCAATACTCTCTGCTTTCCTGATTGTACTGAACTTCTTCCTGCACTTCCTGTTCTACTATAATGCTGACTGTACTTATGTCCGTGGAAAAACGTTCTTTCTGATGCATCTGCTGTCCACTGTCTATCTTGTACAGACGGTTTATGCACTTGTTCGGAATGCAGTGTTTATGCAAAAGCAGAAGATTATTTATCTGCTGTTTGGTCTGGGATTTGTCGTTGCTGGTATTGGTGTGCAGATGGTGTTCCGGCAGTTACAGATTCAGCTCTTTACAGAAGCTATTATGCTCACATTAATGGCTATCGTCTTTGAAAATGCCAGTCTGGAAGTTGATCCTGACCTGAATATTTACAAGCGAAAGGAATTTCTCGAATTCTACAAAACAGCTTGTGATTTGAAAAGTGAAATGACACTGATTGCTGTTTCACTCGTGAACACAGAACAGCTTCTCAGCACACTTTCCGCTGAAGAAAAGACCGCGGCATTCCGTAACGTCTGCGAAAAAATCTCCAAACTGGTCGGGCACAACAATGTATATGCCTATACAACAGAAAAGTATGCAGTTATGTTGGAGAGAAGCAACGTAAAGAATTACAACATCATTGAGAATGACTTTATGATAGCACTGGAAGCACTGTTTAATCAAAGCTGGTCAGTTGGCGAGAAAAAGGTCTACTTCAACGCACTGGTGACTGTGATTCATCTTCCAGAGGATGCGGAGAGTATAACACTGGATTCCGTTTTCCACCGTGGCAGAAATCTGAATTTTGTTGATTCCAATATGATTCTGCGTGACCACAAGGATGTAGATATTCTCCGTAAGCGTACCAGAATGCTTAATGCCGTGCGCCGTGCCTGTGAGAAAAGGTCGTTCCTTGTGTACTATCAGCCTATCTGGTCGGTAGATGCGAAAGCGATTGTTTCTGCTGAAGCACTTGTCAGAATGGATGACCCTGAACTGGGTTTCATTCCGCCGGATGAGTTTATCAGCGCAGCAGAAGAATACGGACTCATCTCAGAACTTGGTGAGATTGTTCTGGAGAAAGTTTGTGCGTTCTGTGCGAAGTATCATCCTGAACAGTATGGCATTGAGTGGATTGAACTGAATGTTTCGCCTTATCAGCTTGGTGATGCAAACATTGTGCAGAAATTTGCGGATATACTACAAAAATACAATATTCCCGTCTCTTTCATTAATCTGGAACTGACAGAAACAGTGGATGTGTTCCGGAACGGTATCTTCGAGGAGACACTGAAACAACTGAAAGATTTTGGTTTCACCTTCTCTATGGATGATTATGGGACGGGCTATTCTAACCTTGCAAACCTGATGTCCAACAACTACAGAACTGTGAAAATCGACAAGTCCCTGCTTTGGAAGGCAACAAGCAAGGAGGGAATGGAATTCCTGATGATTACAGTAAATCAGCTCAAATCTATCAAACTGCAAGTATTGCAGGAGGGTGTAGAGACTAAGGAACAGCTTGATATTATTACGTCATTTGGTGGTAATCTGATACAAGGATACTACTTCTCAAAACCAATTCCTGATATAGAGTTTATCACTTACTGTAAGAGGCTTGCGAGCTGATTAAAAAGTAATGCCCCCGATGAGGTTTATCATCTGGAGCATTTGTATCACTGCCTATCTTTTAAATCGCAGTCAAGGAACGGCTTGACTGCGATATTCTTTTCTTTTACCATAAATTTTATATGCGAGATTTATCGGTAACTTCCATTGTAAGAGAATTCAGTGGCTTGACAATGAGATGACTTACAAACCATACTGCTCCTGCCAATACCACCGCCGTAAAGAGCAGTGCGCCTAATGTAATATACAGCAGTGAACGATGCCGCTGCGCTATAACATCATCCATCGCTACATCACAACCAACATGACAGATAACTTCACCGGATGCGTTGTGAATCGGTGCATATTATGTCGCCGCAAACAACAATATAGAGATACTTCACGTTCTCCATATTGTTGAGATACGTCATGAGCTGTTTTCGAGAATTTACATAGCCGTCCCACATATCGTGCTCCCTGAGATAAGCTTCAACCATCGCTTCATCGTCCGTTTCCTCTGCTGTGTTCCGGAGCAACTGGTATTCTTCGGAAGTTGCCATATCTTTGAGTGCCTGCATATATTCAGGATTGATAAGGGAGACAAAATTTTGGGCGTTGTTGATTGTGATAGTTTTACAGAAGTTATCTATCTGCTGAGTGTTGATAAAATAGGAGATCATCGCTGTACCGATTGTCGCAATCAGTACAGTGATGATAATAAAGAGATACATCTTTTTTCCAATTGTAAATCTGCCCTTGAGTTTGTTTATAGTAATACCTCCGATGAAAATTCATAATATATTAATACTTCTTTAATACTGATTCGATGTTTTCAGTAAAACTAAGCTAATGGCATTGTTGTTTTATTGTTCTGCTTTCCGTCTGAATCACTCTCCAATCCTTTCCATCCAAAACGGAAAATAGAAATTAAAATTGATATCAGTGTGATTGCTTCACTCAGCAAACCTCCCCATGAATGTACAATGATGTCATAAATCAGCCAGCAAGGCGATGCACAAACAAGATTTATCAGGCGGATATTGCGCGGACTGTTCGACCAATATACAAATGTGCTAGATACAGAGGCAATAAAAGCCAGCAGACTGACAGCTCCATTCCATGTGAGAAACAAAATGCCCAAAAATAAAACAGCTATCACAAACGGACAGCCTTTCCAGCGTACCCATTTCCATTCGTTGTATTTCATCATCAGTGCATTACGCAGGATATTGACCGCAAGGCTGAGACAGCCGCTGAATGCGTCCAGTAAGAAAAATTGCAGGCAGAACAAAGCTGAGCCGATGAGCTGGAGAAGAAAAAGCCAGCGGTTCGATTTAATTTGATAGGACAGAATAAACGCTGCGACTGCAATAAATCCGATACCTTGAACGATAATTGGTGATATTGTCATTCTGCAAAACTGCACCCCTTTGTCTCTCTTTTAAGTTCAAGTGTGCCGTCAAGATATTGTTTGACAACACTGTCTGCATCATCATAATTACTGGTGTACAGTTCGATTTCAGCTTCTGCAAATGCATCCGCTCCATGCCGTCCGATATTCCCGACCAGTGCAACATCAACACCATTATTTTTCAGGTGTGTAATCAGCCCAGTGTGTTCATTTCCACCATTGTCGATAATAGCCGTTGAGAGAATCTTTCCATCTTCTGTGTCATACAGCTTGAAATATTCACTCTTTCCGAAAGCAGGATTGATATTTCCGTTGTGATATGGTACTGCAATTCTCATATAGTATTCTCCTTATAGTGATGTTCTAAAAATCTCGGCAATATCTTTTTCACTAATCTTCTTGATACTACCGCTGTCATAAGTGAGCAGTATTTTCCTGTCGAACTGTGTCATAACTTTCAGAAGCTGTGTGATACAGTCCTTACCGAAAGTCAGTCTTGTGGGTGTCATATAATTGAAATTTTGCATAGTGGTTACCTCTTTCACCGGATATTTGGTAAGTACAATCAGTTCATTCAAGATTGTTCCTAATGATGTGATAGTCTGTTTTTCTTTTATTATATCACAGAATTTGTAAAAAAGCAACGGGAAAAATTATATTCTCTAATATTACAGTTGTAAAAAACGAGATTTCCAATGGCAGACAAAAGCGGTCAATTGATGCTGAAGTCTCCATTTTATAGAATTTATCCGAAAGGAAAAATCAGAGTATGCAGGATAGACAAAGTCGGCTATAATACGTCTGATTTCTGTTTTGCTGACAGTGACTCTGATTTTTTTCTTTTTTTAAATGAATCCATATTAGCTTCCGATTCAGCTGTCATATCCGGAATTTCCTGAAACTGTTCTCTTAGCACCGTCAGAAA
>SVNI01000108.1 GCA_015066975.1 Ruminococcus sp.
CCGCATGGCTGACCTGATTCGGAATGCCCTCGCCCCTCTTGAAATCTCTCTGGAACTGAAAAATATTACCGTCCGGAAAGAAATCACAGACGAACCGTCCTTTACAGGCGATATGCCCTACTGTACCGAAGCGGTTACAAATATTCTCAAGAACTGCATGGAACATACTCCCGAAAACGGTCTGATTCAAATCAAAGCGTTTCAGAATGCCATTTATACCGGGCTGGTGATTACCGATTCCGGGGAAGGGATTCCGGAAGAAGATTTGCCCCATCTGTTTGAGCGTTTCTACCGGGGAAAGGAATTTTCAAGAAACGGCTTCGGGTTGGGGCTGGCCTTTGCACAGAAGATTATTGTCTCGCAGAACGGGAGTTTGCGGGTCTCGAATGCCGTTCCGCACGGTGCGGAATTTGAATTCCGGCTGTACAGAATCACAGAAATTTAAAAAAATATTCATAAATCATGCATTTTCTCCACCTTTTCTGCAAAAAATGAGTTGCAGAAATCTCAAAAATAGTGTATCATAAACTTGTAAGGAAACACAAAGCGAAAGTTTACAGAGAAAAATCCATTTTTAATTCCGCAGGCAACATTTTTTTCATACATCTTTCTGAACTGCCGGAAATCCGGCACAGAAATCAGGGGTGTCGGTCTCCCTGACACCCCAATTCCCCCTAATCCATTTGCAGGTAACATTTTTTTCATACATCTTTCTGAAAGGCCGGGAAACCGACACAGAATCAGGGGTATCAAAGGTTCTTTGATGCCCCATTCCCCCTACCCTGATATTTTACAAATATTTATATTTTTTTAAAAATTTACATAATTAAATCAAAAAGGAGAGATTCTTATGAAACATTTATCCAGAATTACAGCAGCCATTTCCGCGGCTGCCATGATGCTCAGTCTTGCAACAATATTCCCGGCACATGCGGCGGATGTCTGCCAGATTGATACTTCCTCAACCCATCAGACAATCAGAGGGTTCGGCGGTATTAACCTCCCGGAATGGATTTCGCAGGGCGATATGACGGATGCCCAGCGTCAGAAAGCGTTCGGCAACGGCGCAGATGAACTCGGCCTGACTATCCTGCGCATCTATTGCAGTGATGATTCCAATGCATGGAAAAATGCTGTCCCGACTGCAAAGTATGCCCAGAAAATGGGCGCAACCATCTTCGCAACACCGTGGAATCCTCCGGCTTCTATGAGATTCAACGGCGACGGCACTATCAAAGGCGGGAAATATCAGCTTGACAAGTCCAAATCTGCCGATTATGCAAAGCATCTGAATAGTTTTGTCAAATATATCGAAAGTCAGGGCATTGATTTATATTCTATTTCCGTCCAGAATGAGCCTGACTATGCTGCCGAATGGACTTACTGGAGTCCGGAAGAATTGACAACTTTTATCGCCAATTACGGAAAAGCCGTTACAGAGGGCACGAAGGCAAAGCTTATGTCTCCTGAAAGCTTCCAGTACCGGAAAGATATCTATAATGCGATTCTTGCCAATCCGCAGGCTTCGGCAAACGTTGACCTTTACGGAACGCATTTCTACGGAACGCCCCGCGAATGGATGGACTTTCCGGCACTCGAAAATTCCGGAAAAGAAATCTGGATGACAGAAGTTTACGTTCCGGACAGCGATGCAGATTCTGCTGACCTGTGGCCGGATGCGCTGGATGTTTCCAAGAATATTCATAACGGCGTGGTAGTCGGCAATCTGAATGCCTATGTCTGGTGGTATATCAGAAGAAGCTACGGTCTTATGAAAGAAAACGGCCAGATTTCCAAGCGCGGTTACTGCATGGCGCAGTATTCAAAATTTGTCCGTCCTGGAGATGTCCGCATAGATGCGACAGAATCTCCTGAATCTGATGTGTATGTATCTGCCTACAAGAACAGCCAGGGACAGGTGACAGTTGTCGCTGTCAATTACAGCGACACCGGCTATGCACAGCAGTTTAATCTTGCCAGGGGCGAAAATATCACCGACGTTGACCGCTGGCGCACATCTTCCAGCGAAAATATCGCCCTGACCGAAAATTTGGAATATACAGGCTCGTCTTTCTGGGCACAGCTTCCGGCGAAAAGCGTTTCGACTTTCGTGATTACCACTGACGGAAGCACAGCCACTCCGGAACAGCCCGCCGAAGTACAGCCGGATGAAAACGGCTATTATTTCCATGATACGTTTGAGGGGGATGTGTCCGACTGGACAGCCAGAGGTTCAGCAACACTGACACTTTCCGGCAGAACAGCCTATGAGGGCAAAGAAGCTCTGCTCGCTATGGACAGAACTTCTGCATGGCACGGCATGGCAAAGTCTCTGGATGCCAATACATTCAAGCCCGGCAATGTTTACAGCTTCAGCACAAATGCCATGTATTTCGACGGCGCAAATACAGATACTTTCTATCTCAAATTGGAATACAAAGGCTCTGACGGCAAAACACATTATGCCTCTGTCGCACAGGGCACAGCCATCAAGGGCGAATGGGTACAGCTTGCAAACGAGAATTACACTATTCCGGAAGGCGCATCTGAAATGAGGCTCTATGTTGAAACACCCAAGTCAACGAATAATTTCTATATTGATGATGTTGTCGGCGCAACAGCCGGCACAAAAATCAAGGGTGCGGAGAGTATTCCGTATACAAGAGGGGATATCAATTCCGACGGCGTTGTGAATATCTATGACCTTATGCTTGCAAAGAAGTATTTAATCAGCGGATTTCCACAGGCACGTCCGGCCGTCACAGCCGATGTTTCCGGCAACAACACCAATGACGTTGAAGATATTATCGTCCTGACAAAGTTCCTGCACGGCAGTATCAGACAGTTCCCCGAACAGCAGACCGCAGAATAATATCTTATAAATTATCGCAACACTCCAAAACAGCAAATCATTGCTAAATAAAAAATATCAGGACAGTACAGAATTCCGTACTGTCCTGATTTGTTATTTTCCGGGGAGATATCCGGCTCTGGCAATCACGCTGAACAGAAGTTTTTCATCAGGGGGACTGACAGAGAAGATTTTCGCCTTTCCGGTGCTGAGGTCAACTCTTGCCTGAATGCCGTCGAGTTCGTTCAGAGCCGTTTCCACACGGCGGGCACAGTTGATGCAGGTCATGCCCTGAATGCGGATTTCAGTCAGAAAAGGGTAATCTTTCCGGCTGAATTTTTTTCTTTTGCTGTGGATTTCTGCTTCATGTTCGCCACAGCATCCGCCCCCTCTGCGAAATTTCCGGACGGTCATGACAACTGCAAAGAGAATTATCAGAATCAGCAGAAGAATGATGATAATCTGCATCATGAGGATTTACCATGATGACAGCCGGAACAGTGGGAACACTCTCCGCAGCAGGTTTTGCCCTGTTTTTTCTGCCGGATGCAGATTCTGACAGCATTCAGAATTACAAGCGTTATCAGGAGAATTAAAATCAAATCAAGCATTTATATCACCGTTCCTATCAGACAGACTATCATAGAGGCAATCCAAGCTATCACGCACTGCCACACCACGACAACAACAGCCCATTTGCTTCCGAGTTCGCGCTTGATAGATGCCACTGCCGCCACACAGGGCGTATATAACAGCGAGAATACCAGCAGAGATGCCGCCGTCAGAGAATTCATCACAGTAGTCACACCGTCACTGTAGAGAATTTCCAGTGTCGAAACCACACTTTCTTTCGCCATGAATCCGCTGACCAGTGCTACCAGAATCCGCCAGTCACCAAGTCCGGCAGGCTTCATCACCGGCACAAAAATGCCCGTTACCTGCGCCAGAATACTGGTTTCGGCATCTTCGACAAATTTCAGATGCATGTCAAAACTCTGCAAGAACCATACGACAACTGTCGCAATTAGAATGACAGAGAATGCTTTCTGCAAGAAATCCTTTGCTTTCTCCCAGAGAAGCTGTGCGACGTTCCGTGCACCGGGCATACGATAATTGGGAAGCTCCATCACAAACGGCACGGCTTCGCCCCGGAACAGTGTTCCCTTATACAGGCAGGCTATCAGAATTCCCGTCAGGATGCCAAGAAGATACAGTCCCAGCATAATCAGACCGCCGTGCTCCGGAAAGAATGCATCCACGAAAAACGCATAAATCGGTAATTTTGCAGTACAGCTCATGAACGGCGTGAGCAGAATCGTCATTTTTCTGTCACGTTCGCTTGGCAGGGTTCTCGTCGCCATCACTGCCGGAACAGAACAGCCGAACCCTATCAGCAGAGGAACAATGCTCCGGCCGGAAAGCCCGATTTTTCTAAGAAGCTTATCCATGAAGAATGCCACTCTTGCGATATATCCGCTGTCTTCCAGAAGCGACAGAAAGAAAAATAATGTCACGATAATCGGCAGGAAGCTAAGGACGCTCCCGACTCCGGCAAAGATGCCGTCAATTATCAGTCCGTGGATAACTTCATTGACTTCTGCATTTGTGAGTGCGTTGTCAACAAGTTCTGTAAACCAGTCAATCCCGCCCTCCAGAAGCTCCTGAAGCCCTGCGCCTATCACATTGAAGGTCAGATAGAATACAAGCCCCATAATTCCGATAAATGCCGGAATCGCGGTATATTTTCCCGTCAGGAATTTATCAATTTTCCGGCTTCGGATGTGTTCTTTGCTTTCGGTCGGTTTGGTAACAGTGGCATCACAGAGTTTCTGAATAAAAGAAAATCTCATGTCCGCAATAGAAGCACTTCTGTCAAGCTGACGTTCTTTTTCCATTTGCAGAACGATATGCTCTACCATTTCTTCTTCATTCTTATCCAAAGCAAGCTGGGAGATAATCAGCGAATCGCCCTCGATAACCTTGCTTGCTGAGAAGCGGACAGGGAGTTCTGCTTTTTCGGCATGGTCTTCAATCAGATGGGCGATACCGTGCAGACAGCGGTGTACTGCTCCGCCGTTCTGGGACTTGTCGCAGAAATCCTGCCGGACAGGACATTCCTGATAATAGGCGACATGCATCGCATGTTCGATAAGTTCTTCAATGCCTTCGTTCTTGCCGGCAGAAATCGGAATCACCGGAACACCAAGCATTTCTTCCATAGTATTGACATCAATGCTTCCGCCGTTCGCCGTGAGTTCATCCATCATGTTCAGGGCGACAACAACAGGAATCTGCATTTCCAGTAACTGCATTGTCAGATAAAGATTTCTTTCGATATTCGTGACATCCACGATATTGATAACTGCATGAGGCTTTTCGTGAAGCACGAAATTCCGGGAGACGATTTCTTCACTGCTGTAAGGCGACATGGAATAGATACCCGGCAGGTCAGTGATAACAGTATTAGGATGCTCTTTCATTGCGCCGTCCTTGCGGTCAACGGTCACGCCGGGGAAGTTTCCGACATGCTGTTTTGAGCCGGTCAGACGGTTGAAAAGCGTTGTTTTTCCGCTGTTCTGATTTCCGACAAGCGCAAACTTGATTTTTGTCCCTTCGGGGAGAGGCGTTCCGCTTCCTTTGGGATGAAATTTTCCGCCTTCGCCAAGCCCCGGATGCGGTGTTATCTTTCCGGATTTCTTACGGGGCGGACTTTTTTGGATTTCCGCCGGACAGACTTCAATCTGTTCGGCATCCGCAAGGCGGAGCGTAAGTTCATAGCCGTGAAGCCGGAGTTCGATAGGGTCGCCCATAGGCGCATACTTGACGACGGTGATTTCTGTGCCGGGGATGATTCCCATATCAAGGAAATGCTGTCGGAGTGCGCCTTCGCCGTTGACAGCCTTTACCCGGACGGTCTGGTTGATTTCGGTTTCTCTGAGTGTAGACATAATTTTTTCTCCTGTATTATGATATTTACTAAGATAATTTTAACATATCGGTCGGAAGTTGTCAACGGCTGACAGGATTTTCTGCAAATCATACAAAATTCAGCAGAATTCTGCAAAAAAATCCGCAAGTTATGGATAACCTGCGGATTTCGGAGTTATTCTGATATGAGAGTATAAGTGATGACTTCGTTTGTATTCCTATCTTTGAATTCGATTGCCTGATATTCCTCAATATTGATAATCTTGTCAAAATCCAGATAAGAATACTTCATGTCAGGTTCTTCGCCGACCAGTGCACTCGCACCGCCCTTGGAAGAAAGCCCGGAAAGCTCGAAATCATCATCAATTTCGATACGGAATCCGTTTTTCTTGACAAGATAGATTCTGTGGATTGGTGTTGTCATGCAGTCCTGTGTATGGGAATACAGTTCAAACGGCGACAGCCAGACGCTTTCGCCGGATTCCGACTGAAATTCGAGTGCTTCGAGATTCGGGGCAAGGTCAGCCGGAATCGTCAGCCCCTCAATCAGATAATTTTTATCCGGATAGTGCTTTTCTGACAGGGAAAAGGTGATTTCTGCGGAACGGCTGGTATCTCCTGCTTCAATGCCGTACTGGAATTCGAGAAGCTTCTTTCCGTTTTCGTCGCAGAAGCCTGCGCTCCCGTGATAGCGCATTTTTTCTCCGGTATCGGCATCATAAAAATCAGAATTCAGCCAAAATGAGCCGTTTTCCTGTACGAAGTCCTGAGCTGTTTCGTCAAGCGGTTCGAGCGTGGCAATCAGATAGAGATTGAAGCCGTCATTCAGAACCGTTTCCAGCGTCATGCGGAAATGTTCATTTTCAGTAACATAATTCGAGACAAGCCCGGATTCTTCAAGTTGTTCTCTGGATGAGCCGGAAAGCCAGTTTTCAAC
>SVNI01000109.1 GCA_015066975.1 Ruminococcus sp.
GTCCTCCTGTCAGAATCATGACTTTTGAGGAAACAGCTTGCTGTATGCCCTGTGCCTGTATGTCATCATACTGGATATTCAGTTTTCGCTCCAAAGCCGAAATATTTATCTTAACATTATGATTCAGAATTGTATCAGAATCGGCTAATTCCAACAGCTTTCCGGCAACTCCGCATTCAGCATAATAAAAAGGTGGCAAATAAATAGCATCATCTTCAATAATCAAATCATTTCTTTCAATGGTCTTATTCAAAGCGTTTTCCACAACAGAAATCTCAATTTCAAGCAGTTCTGCACATTTTTGCAGGAGCTGCTCTTTTTCTGCATAGACATGACCTTCATCTGCAAGCTGATTCAAAGTATACAAAATTCCGCTTCTGCACCGTTCTGGATTGTCTTTCTCAAATCCAAGCTTGAAAGCGATTTTATCAGCCGTCTTAAAGCCGATGCCCCAGATATCATCAGCAAGTTTGTATGGATTCTTTTTGACGGTTTCAATGCTGTCATTGCCGTAATGCTTGTAAATTTTAGCGGCAAAAGCTGTACTGATGTCGTAATTTTGCAGGAACAGCATGATATTTTTGATTTCCTTCTGTCGTTCCCAGCTTTCGGAAATCCGTGCAATACGCTTTTTGCCGATTCCGTCCACTTCCGCTAACCGTTCGGGAGAATCCTCAATAACTGCAATGGTATCTGTTCCGAATTTCTGTACAATTTTCTTTGCATAGACAGAACCTACACCCTTGATTAAGCCACTGCCGAGATACTTCTCAATTCCGTAGACTGTTGCAGGAACAGTTTCTTCCCATTTCTGAGCAGAAAACTGTGTGCCGTATTTCGGATTATTTGTCCATTCTCCTTCTATCAGCAGGACAGAGCCGACAACAGCATCTGCCAGATTGCCGACTACAGTCACAAGTTCCTGATACCCTTTCACACTTACTTTCAGAACGCTGTATCCGGTGTCCGGACTTTGAAATGTGATACGCTCTACCACACAGCGGATTCGGTTCATGATAATTCAGCTCCTGTTATATTTTTTAATTACATTATAGCATAAACTCCGAAGGAAATCAAGCTGAATGTGAACTTTAATCTGTCATCAGGGGTGTCATTTCGACAAAATTTCCCTGTCGGGAAATGTTATAATATAAAATATAATCCAATTTTTTGAAACTGTGTAAGTCTGTTTTCTTTTGAGGAACAGACTTTTCTTGTTTCATAAAAATCAGAATCCGTGCAAATATCTGACAAAATACAATAAAATTATTTTTGATTTTTTGTTTATTTATACAAAATTTATGCTAAGAGGTTGTAAAACAGCCTCTCCCACGGCTGGTAAGTGAAGGGGGATAAAACTGCTCTTCCTTCATCAATGGGAGGAGCAAAAACATTTTTGTACTCTCAGTAGGAAAGGGGGTGCAGAAATGAAAGAAAAACAGACAATTACATTTGGCAGATTGCTGTCTGAAATGCCGGAAGAAATTACTGATACAAATCCAAGCCCAAAAAGTCTGAGAGAAAATGATATCCCCGTTCTGATAAGCGGAGACGGAATGGCGGTTGTTTATAAAAGCGGATATGTATATTATCATGCTGTCAGCAGAGAAGTAGTTCTCAATATTCGTGAATGCTGGAAATTTACATATGAAGCCGGAAAGTGGATTTGCCCAAAAGATGTTAAAAAAGAAGATATTCTTGCTATGGACTGGTACACAGTTATTTCATTAAAAGGTGAAGAACAGGCTGCATTAAATCTGGAAAATCTCGAAAATGACCATAAATACAGGGAAAATATTCAGGAAACAGCGATGATTGAACGTATTCCTGATACATATGACCTGGAAAAGTCACTGATAAATAAATTATATGTGCAGGAATTGCTGCGGCTGCTTACTGAAAGGGAAAAAAGGATTCTGATTCTCTGTCAGGACAAAGGATATACGCAGGAAGAAGTGGCTCAAATGTTCAGTATTTCTCAGCAGGCAGTTTCTTCCGCTTTAAAGAGAGCCAAAAAACAAATTCAGCGATTTTATACGAAAGGAGATGAGTAATATGAAACATGGATTTTCAGAACAGGAATGCTTTGATGTCAGCAGCATCATGTCACTGATGGCTGACCGTAAAGATGTACCGCCGGAATATGGTGCAGTCATGAAGCGTGGTGCTTCACTTCTCAGACGTGCAGTGTGCCTTTACAAAATATTTTGTCAAAGTTACAGCAATCTCAAAGAAAAATATGAAAAGGAGGAATAATTCAATGACTTCAATGATGAAATTGATTAATGCCCTGAATGCTCTTATTGCAGCATTGCAGGAAATCGCAGGCGAAGAAACCAAAATTGAAATGGGGCAGTTTGTAGAAATCTACACACCGCCTGAACTGGAAGAACCGCCTGCACAGGAAACGAAAGTGTCAGCTGAACCGGAGAAAGTAACTCTTGATGCTGTCAAGGCGGTTCTGGTGGAAAAATCCCGTATGGGATTCAAGGCAGAAGTAAAGGCACTTGTGAAAAAATACGGTGCGGACAAGATTTCTGCCTTGCAGGAATCGCAGTATGCTGCCGTATTGAAGGAGGCTGAACAGATTGGAAAATAACCATGCTGAACGCTCCCATGCAAAATTATCTGCCTCGTCAAGTGCCAGATGGCTTGCCTGCCCGCCTTCTGCACTTCTGAACGCACAGGCAGCCGATACTGCATCAGACTTTGCCAGAGAAGGCACCTGTGCGCATGAGCTTGCGGAATACAAAGTCAACAAATTCCTCGGTCACAACGTGCGTGACCCCACAGAGGATTTGGATTTCTTTGATGCGGAAATGGCAGAATGCACAGACAGCTATTTGCAGTACATCACAGAAGAAATTGCAAAGTATCATAATCCTGCCGTCATGGTGGAGCAGAGGCTCGATTTTTCAGCCTATGTCCCTGACGGATTCGGCACAGGCGACTGTATTATTATCGCTGATGAAGTGCTGACCGTGATTGACTTCAAGTACGGAAAAAATGTCCTTGTATCGGCTGAAAACAACTCCCAGATGATGCTGTATGCCCTTGGTGCACTGGATATGTTCGGCATTCTGTATGACATCACAGAAATCAAAATGGTTATCTTCCAGCCGAGAATGGAAAATGTCAGTGAATATACCATCACCGTCAAAGACCTGCTTGACTGGGCGGAAAATACACTGAAACCAACAGCCGCACTTGCCGCTGAGGGAAAAGGCGAATTTCAGGTCGGTGAACACTGCCGTTTCTGCAAGGTGAAAGCCACCTGCCGGAAACGTGCGGAACATAACCTGATACTGGCACAGTACGATTTTGCAATGCCTGCGGAACTCGAAGATACCGAGATTACAGCAATTCTTGAAAAAGCTGACAAACTGACTTCATGGGTAAATGACATCAAGGATTACGCTCTTTCTCAGGCACTCGCAGGCAGGCACTGGACAGGCTGGAAGCTTATCGAAGGAAAATCCAACCGAAAGTACACAGACGAAAATGCCGTAGCGGAAAAAGTAAAGTCTGCCGGTGCAGACCCCTATGAACATAAGGTTCTCGGCATTACGGCAATGACAAAACTGCTCGGCAAAACAAAATTTAACGAACTGCTCAGTGGCTTGATTTACAAACCACAGGGCAAACCGACACTCGTTCCTGAATCGGACAAGCGTCCGGAATGGAACAGTGCTGAAAATGATTTCAAGGAGGAAAATTAACATGGCAAAAAAACTGAAAAACCCGACTAAGGTCATCACAGGACCTGAAACACGCTGGTCTTATGTCAACGTCTGGGAACCCAAATCTCTGAACAACGGTCCGGAAAGATACAGCATTTCCCTTATTATTCCCAAGACAGATAAAGAAACAATAGATGCAGTCAATGCCGCTACTGCGGCTGCTCATGAAAACGGGGCAGCTAAACTCAGAGGCAACGGCAGAAGTGTCCCTCCGCTTTCGGCAATTAAAACTCCTCTCAGAGACGGCGATGTAGAACGCCCGGACGATGAAGCCTATGCAAACAGCTATTTTCTGAATGCGAATGCCAACAATCCGCCTGGTATCGTGGATGCAAACTGCAAGCCGATTATGGAACGCAGTGAAGTATACAGCGGATGCTACGGCAGAGCCTCCATTACTTTCTATGCTTTCAACAGCAACGGAAACAAGGGCATTGCCTGCGGACTGAACAACCTCCAGAAACTCCGCAACGGTGAACCGCTTGACGGTCATACCCGTGCAGAAGATGACTTTGCTGATTTTGATGATGAAGATGATTTTCTTGATTAAATAACTGAACAGACGGGCGGGCGTTTGCAGTGGATACTGTGGGTGGGAAAAGCAATGAAAGGATAAAAAATAATGATGCGAAGAATCTTAGATGTTGATAAATTTATCAACAAGCTGAATGTTGTCTACTGCGACTCCATGACTGAACTGAGTATTATGCCCCTTGGTATTGAAAACTGGATGAGTCAGGTAGCACAATATATTGATACAGATAATCCGCCAGCTTACCGTCCGAAAGAAAAGCATGATGAATGGCTGGAAGAAATCGGTATTCTCTGGGAAAAGAATGACCTTGCCTCCGTTATCAAACTGTTGACTCTCATCTGTGAACATTATGAAGAGCGTGAAATGGACCATCTCCAGACGAAATGTTACCGCAAGGCTCTCGGCTATCTTGTTTTTCTGTATAATTTTCTGAATTGTGAAGGTATTGACTATTGAGAGGGCTTAAAATGGAACTAATCACAATCGATATTGAAACCAAATCCGATAAGGATATTATGAAATCAGGTGTCTATGCCTATGCAGATTCGCCGTATTTTGATATTCTGCTGTTCAGCTGTTCGGTTGACGGCGGAGCTGTGCAGGTAATTGACCTTGCAAATGGTGAAAAAATACCTGATGAAATTCTGAAATCTCTGACAGATGAAAACATCATCAAACAGGCATTTAATGTCAATTTTGAACGTGTCTGCCTGTCAGTATATGTCAGGCGAAATTATCCGCAATATTTCAAGAGTTACGGAACTGATGAAGATACGGTCGGGAACTATTTCAATCCTGTGGGCTGGCACTGTACGATGATTCACAGCCGTTATTTAAGCCTGCCCTCTTCTCTTGCAGAGGTTGGCAGAGTTCTGAAAATTCAGGAGCAGAAAATGACAGAGGGAAAGGCTTTAATCAAATTTTTCTGTATCCCTTATAAAGCCAATGATGAGCCGGAATTTCATAATCCGGTGCTGTATCCCGATAAGTGGGAAACTTTCAAGGCATATAATAAGCGTGATGTAGAGGCAGAACTTGAAATTGACAGAAGAATCGCAAAATACCCTGTTCCGGATTTCGTCTGGGAAGAATTTTATCTTGACCAGAAAATCAATGACAGAGGTATCCGCATAGATTTACAACTTGCACAGAATGCTGTTGCTCTGGATGAACATATCAAAGCTGAATTATCAGCAGAAATGTGCAGGCTGACAGGTGTGGAGAATCCCAATTCTGTGTATCAGCTTCTGAAATGGCTGGAAGAACAGGGATATTCCTCGGCATCGCTCGGAAAGGAAGAAGTCGCTGAACTTATCAAAACTGCCGGAGAACCTGTCAGGAGTGTGCTTGCTCTCCGTCAGCAGTTGGCGAAATCCTCCGTAAAAAAGTACACAGCTATGACAAATATGGTCTGCTCAGATGACAGGGCAAGAGGTACATTCAGCTTTTATGGAGCATCCAGAACAGGGCGTTTTTGTATTGCAGAATCTACAATGATACTCATAAAAGACATCCATCAGAATGTTTATGAAAAACCCATTCAGGATGTTCAGTTAACAGACCTTGTCTTTGATGGCGAAAATTGGGTAAAGCATGAAGGTGTTGTTTTCAGTGGCGAGAAGGAAGTCATTGAATGGGATGGCATTACCGCAACTCCTGAACATCAGGTGTTTATTGATGAGTCCACAAAAATTCCTCTGATTGAAGCAAAGGAGATGAAATTACAGTTATGGACAGGAAAACATATATAATTTATCGTGCTGTTGCTCCTGATGGCAGATATTATGTAGGCTATACAGGTATGAAACTTTCCGAAAGATGGAGACATCATAAAAACCGTGCATTGAACGGAGAAGCTCCGGAACATCCTTTTTACAATGCAATCCGCAATTATGGTGCTGATACTTTCCAGGTAGAAGAAATAGGTCATACTTCTAACCGCTTTACTGCCATGATGCTGGAAGAACATTATATTTCTGAAACTCCTGCGGAACTATCTATGAATTTGTCATTGGGCGGAATCAATGATGCCGCAGAAGGCGGAAGAATCTTCTGGGAACGGCTGAATGCAAGTCCGGAAGAAAAAGCGGCATTTCTTAAAAAATTGTCTGAACGCAAAAAACAGGATGACTGGACAGACTATGAAAAATTAAAGGCAGCACAGGAAAAATGGCGGCATGAACATCCAAGAGAAGCCTATGCTTTTGGATACCGTGCACTCAGAATTGCCTGCCGTGAAGCAGGATACCCTCCTCCTTGTGTTCCAAGGGTAGATAACAGACCTTTAAAAGAGCGATTAAAATGTAAATACAAATATTATGAAGTACACCATGAAATTCGGAGTAATGCTGTAAAACAAGTATGGGCTGAACGGGATGAAGCTGAAAAGAAAATTA